>CAZWGK010000041.1:9531-14939 GCA_964633685.1 uncultured Bdellovibrionales bacterium
AACATTCGCCCAGAATCGAAAATAGCGATGGCACCGTGCCCACCATCGGGATTGGTGACTGCTGCAATGTGAATCGGCTGGATATAAATGGTCGCGTTTAATCTGTTGAAAATCTCTTTTTGCTTCTTGGCCGGTGCTCCTCTAGAGTGCCGAGCCTCTTTCTGACGAAGACTTCAGGGATATCGAAAAGAAGATGCGCCGAATTATTGCTGAGAAGCAGCAGTTTGTTGAAAAGAAAGTTCCGCTAAGTGATGCAATTGCCTCCTTAAAATCTCGTGGCGAAAAATTTAAAGTCGAGTACGCCGAAGAGCTCGCTTCGCAAGGTGAGAAGGAGTTGGGGTTTTTCACAAACGGTCCATTCGAGGATATGTGTAAAGGTCCTCACGTAAATCACACTGGTGAGCTGCCTCCTGATTGCTTTGAGATTGATTCAATAGCTGGCGCTTACTGGCGTGGTAGCGAGAAGAATCCTCAATTAAGCCGTGTTTATGCCCTAGCGTTTTCTAATAAGAATGAGCTCGAGGATTATAAAAAACGTCGTGAATTAGCACGCCAAAGAGATCACAGAAAACTCGGCAAAGAGCTTGAGTTATTTCATTTTGAAGAGATTGTTGGTGCCGGACTGCCTCTCTGGTTACCTCAAGGCACGGTACTAAGAGATGAGTTAGAAAAGCTCGCTAAGGAGACTGAATTTAAGTGCGGTTACCAAAGAGTGGCTACTCCGCATATTGCCCGGGAAGATCTATATCTCCGTTCTGGTCACCTTCCTTACTATAAAGATGGAATGTTTCCTCCAATGACGATTGAGGGTGAGGCTGCTTATTACTTAAAAGCGATGAACTGCCCTCATCATCATCTCATATTCGGCCACAGACCTCGCAGCTATCGTGAATTGCCAGTAAGGTTAGCTGAATACGGAACATGCTACCGTTTTGAGGCTTCAGGCACACTCTCTGGCTTGCAACGTGTGCGCGCTCTTTGCATGAATGATGCTCATATTTATCTTGGCGCTGAACATCTGGCTGCCGAGATGAAGTCTCTGATTCAGATGCACTTTGATTATTTTAATCGTTTTAGATTTGAGGGAATGAAGATTCGACTATCTCTTCATGATCCGAAAAATAAAGATAAGTACATCGATAATCCTGAGGCTTGGAAATCTTCAGAGGCGTATCTTCGTCAGGTTCTAAAAGATATGAATATCGAATTCTTCGAAGGTATCGGAGAAGCCGCGTTCTATGGCCCGAAAATCGACTTCCAGGCTCGGACACTTCTGGGCAAAGAAGAAAGTATCGGTACTGTCCAGTTAGACTTCCAAGGTCCGATTAACTTTGACCTTAAGTACACTGGACCTGATGGCGCAGAGCATCGGCCTTATATTATTCATAGAGCCCCACTCTCGACTCATGAAAGATTCCTTTCTTTCTTGATTGAGCATCTTGGCGGAGCCTTTCCAACTTGGATGGCGCCAATTCAGGTGCGTCTAATTCCAGTAAGGAATGATTTCTTGCCTTATTGTGAAGAGATTGCCGCAACTCTAAGGAACGGATTTGTAAGAGTTGAAATAGACTCCTCTGATAACTCTTTTAATAAGAAGATAAGAGAGGCTGTTACAACCAAGATTCCTAACATTGCGATTGTTGGCGGTAAGGAAGCTGAGCAAAAGACAGTAACTTTAAGAAGATACTGTGTGGATAAGCAGGTCACGATGACACGAGACGAGTTTATTGCTCGCGTGCATCGCTTGATTACTGAGCGAATCATGGATAACTTCCCTGATGTTCAGGCTTAATCAGAGTTAATTGATAAGTAGTTTTATATGTTACAGGTCACTGGCCTTTATAAATCTTTTAGTACCCAGAGTATTCTGGAGGATATCTCTTTTGGGATGATACCAGGTGAAAGACTTGGAATTATCGGCCGGAATGGTTGCGGAAAATCGACGCTCTTTAAGATGATTCTGGGCGAAGATCACCCTGATGATGGTCAGATTGTTATGCCCAAAGGGTATCGCGTGGGGCACTTGGCGCAACATCTGAAATTTACAGAGAGTACTATCTTAGATGAGGCTGCTCTCGGATTGCCGCTTGAGAGAAAAAACGAAGAGTACAAAGCCAAGATTATTTTGGCCGGTCTTGGATTTTCTGAGGAGGATTTTTATTCTCCGCCGAGCGCCTTCTCAGGCGGATTCCAGATTCGTATAAATCTAGCAAAAGTTCTTCTTTCTGAGCCGAATCTTCTTCTTTTGGACGAGCCTACAAACTATTTGGATATCGTATCTGCAAGGTGGTTGGCGAGGTTTCTTCAAGAATGGCCGAATGAGTTAATGATTATCACCCACGACAGAGAGTTCATGGATAACGTGACTACTCACACCATGATAATCAGACGAAAGCAGGTCAGAAGGATTGAAGGCTCCAGCAAGAAGTTGTTGGATCAGTTATCTGTTGATGATGAGATCTACGAAAAGAGTCGAGTTAACGAAGATAAGAAGCGAAAAGAAGTAGAAGAGTTCATTAATAGGTTCAGAGCCAAAGCCAGTAAAGCTTCGCAGGTCCAGTCGCGCGTAAAAGCGCTTGAAAAGATGGGCCAAAAAGAGGAGCTCGTTGATGAAGTGACTCTTGATTTTCAATTTAGTCAGGCTCCATTTGCTGGCAAATATATTCTTGAAGTTGACAATCTTGAGTTCGGTTATAAGCCTGAACAGACCTTGATAAGAAGATTAGGCTTTACCTTGGCTAAAGGGGAGCGTGTTGGTGTTGTTGGTAAGAATGGTCGGGGTAAATCGACGCTTCTAAAGCTTCTGGCAGGGGAGCTCGCACCAAGAGATGGATCTGTTAAATTAAGCTCAAATGCTCAGCTTGGTTATTTCGGTCAGACTAATATTTCGAGATTAAATGAGGCCAAAACGATTGAGCAGGAAGTTCAAGAAGCGAACTCGAATCTTCATCGCACAAAAGTGCGAGCCATCTGCGGAACTATGATGTTTCCAGGCGATGCTGCCGAAAAGAAGATCTCAGTACTTTCGGGTGGTGAGAGAAGTCGCGTGTTGATAGGCAAGATACTCGCGAGCCCAAGTAATATCTTACTTCTGGACGAGCCGACTAACCACTTGGATATCGAGTCTATTGAAGCCTTGATTGAAAGTTTAAAAACTTACGAGGGCGGCATAGTGATCGTTACCCACAACGAGCATATCTTGCGAGACCTCGCTACGAAGCTCATTGTATTTGATGGAAACACGGCACAGGTAATTCCCGGTGATTATGATTATTTCTTAAGCACTGTTGGCTGGGGTGATGATGATGCCTCGCAGATGTCTTCCAGAAGAAAAGAGAAGGATAATAAAGCTAAGGGTGCGGCTCCTGCTGGAAATGTGAATTCTGCTAAACTGAAGAGTAACGCTAAGGATATCGCCAATATCGAGAAAGAGATCGCCGTTTTAGAAAAACGCCTCGAGACTGCTAACGAGAAGATGGTCCAGGCCTCTCAGAATCAGGATAGGGTTGCGATATCCTCTTCTGGTAAAGAGATAGCTGACCTAGAGAACCAGATAACCAAAGCTTACGAGAAGTTCCAGCAGTTGTTGGAGTAGGCGCAGGCTTTTCAGGCGACGATTTTGTCTGCCTGTTTCGATGCCTTGTACCTGGCCAAGCCAGCGATGTACACGGACTACGACACCTGGGTGAGCTTTCAGTCAATTCTGCTTCTCGGAGCAGAGGTAGGACTGGTCGCGCTCGCTGGTGGGGTGGTTTGTTACGTCCTGAACAAAGTAGTCACAAGGACGCAGGAGGGGAAGTACAAAATCATGATGCTTGGGATTCGACTTGAGTATCTGGCATTTCTGTTCTTCTTTGTGTGGAATCTGCAGCGGAGCGCGGAAGCCCTCGGTTTGCCAGAACTTCCACTGTGGGCGACGGGAGGGTTTGCCCTCTTCATCGCAGCGGTATACTGGTCCAAGGATCGGCGTATGGTTGCCCATGCGACGCTTGCCAAGGCCCAGATGTAGTAGTCAGTGGTGAGAGGTTCTAGCCCAAGCGCAAGCTTGGCAGAAAGGAAAATCAACGAGCCTCTCACTTATTTAATGTTCAAGCATGCATTTGTAGATTACCCTTAGCTACTCTAAGATTGAAAATAGCGCATAAAATCAATATGTTAAGAAGATTTAGGCGAGCTCTTCTAAAAGCCACGGATATGCTGCGGATTTTAATTGAAAATCCACAGGATAGCTGCTATCTTTTATCCTATGGATACTAAAAGACGGCTCGACTTATCGTCTCTGCTCTCGGCTAAATCTTATTTTCTGTTAGGCCCTAGGCAGACTGGCAAGACATGGCTTATTCGCAATTCTTTGCCCGAGGCTCTCTATATCAATCTTTTGGAGCTCGATACCTATGCGGAACTCAGTAGGAAGCCCCAATTACTCCGGGAAAGAGTCACGGATCCGAATAGAGTCGTTGTTATCGACGAGGTCCAAAAAATTCCATCGCTACTCGATGAGGTTCATAATTTAATTGAAACTAAGCGAGTTCGGTTTCTTCTTACAGGATCAAGCGCTCGCTCTTTGAGGAAAAAGGGCGCTAATCTTTTAGGCGGTCGAGCACGGTCCAGATTTCTTCATCCTTTCTCCTGGAGTGAGCTAAAAACTAACTTTGATTTAAACTCAGCTCTTAGTACTGGATTAATCCCGGGCATATATTTTTCGGACGACAAACAGGCGGATCTAAGAGCATATGTCGGTGATTATCTGCGCGAAGAGATCGCAGCAGAGGGCCTGGTGCGCAGTGTCCCTTCTTTTAGCCGCTTTCTTTATGTTGCGGGTCTTTGTCACGGAAAATTAATTAACTACGAGAAGATCGCGAATGATAGTCGGGTGGCGGCGTCGACAGTGAGATCTTATTTCCAAATTTTAAGAGATACCATGATTGGGTATAATCTCGAGGTTTGGCGTCATGGTAGTAAAAGAAAAGAAGCTACCACTAGTAAATTTTACTTTTTTGATAATGGCGTGGCGCAGCACCTTCAGAATAGAAAAGAGGTGGCTGCGGGCACTCCCGAATATGGCGAGGCGCTGGAAGCTTTTATTTTTCATGAAATGAAGACTTTTATTGATTACGAAAGGCCCGATGCTGAATTAAATTTCTGGCGGACTCATACGGGATTGGAGGTTGATTTTATTTTTAATAATCAGGTGGCAATCGAGGTCAAGGCTACTTCGATGGCGACGAACTCTGATTTAAAGGGATTGCGGGCAGTCAGAGAGGAGAGCTCTTCACTAAAGAGATTTATTCTTGTTACACTTGAGGAGCAAGAGAGAGTGATAGAGGGCATAGAAGTATTGCCGCTTAATAAATTTCTAGAAAATCTATGGAGCGGTTTTTAAGTTCTCATTTTGGAAATGAAAAGCC
>CAZWGK010000042.1:0-532 GCA_964633685.1 uncultured Bdellovibrionales bacterium
CGATCATAGTGGCTCAATTACGAACCAGCTCAGGGCGAAACTTAAGTGAGTTACTCCTTGAGCATGGGCTCGCCGTGGCATCACCAGATCAGTGTGGTCATCCAGTACTAGGAGCTTGCTTGTCAGCTCTGCCCATATCTGAGTCAACCTCAGATCAGATTATTACAAAAGTTTTCTGGAACCCTTCGTCAGATACCGATGGTAGGCTGGAAATCCTCACTGATGCTTTCAATGTTCAAATTCAGATTAAGGGCGATATCTCATCTCGCTCAAAAATGAACGAGGGGCAGAGTCGAGGCTATAACTCAACTGCTCGCTTTAACTATCCTGGCTGCGCCTACGGAATCAGTAAAGTATTTTTCTTTGATGAGTTCGATAGGCCAATCTACTTAGGTGACGGCTCTAATTTTGTCCGAGTAAACCAAAGCTGTGAAAGACGGACCTTTTCCTTTTAGTCGCTCCACTGAAATAGGTCCCTAAAAAAAAGAGAAAGTCTCTCGGGACTTTCTCAACGAAGAAATTTATTATGTTT
>CAZWGK010000042.1:542-1180 GCA_964633685.1 uncultured Bdellovibrionales bacterium
ACTCGGTTGGAGTGGTCTACAAAATAACTTTTAGCTGGCAAGGAACCTGAGGAAATAACCTCAAATGAACCTATAAAAAACCAGCTACGGAGTCCTCCACTCAGGAGATCTTCCTCAGTGGAGAACACCATAACTTATGCCAACTAGAGCAAAAACTGTAATAACCTCGGTCAAATCCTTATCAAAACCTGGCTCATTATTCTTCGACCGCTCCGATTAAAGCTCTAGCGGAGCCCTAATCGCAGCCAGACCCATTAACAAAGAGTCTGTGCTCCAACTACCATTACTGGTATTATCGGCTTGTTTCATAACCAGGTTGAGCATCGTGTTTCCTATTTTCGAAAATATCGTTTACGGTCTAGGAATTTTTCTGGGTCCTTTATTTGGAGCTCGGCCTGGACCTAATTTTGCATTGGCTTCATTTCTTGAGAGTTATCTTGTATTTATCCTTTCTATCATCTGCTGGATCGGATTTGAGCGTTCATTTAGCTCCTTTTTATTTAAGACCAATCAAAAAGATAACTCACCATCTAAAACTCTGATTCAAGGGCTAGCCGTTTTTGCCACCTGCCTAATTTTCTTAGGAGTGTTGCATTCCTTTAAAGCAAGAAACGAACACTTCGTAGCAATAATGATGA
>CAZWGK010000042.1:1190-8125 GCA_964633685.1 uncultured Bdellovibrionales bacterium
AAGCCGAATTATAAGAATAATAAGTCGGTATCTTCAGACCTACTGGACTTTTTTCTTCGGAGTATTTTTAGAAACTACAGTCATAGGGGCACTGTCTTTTTTTGTACTGACTCAGAAACCCACCTGGCAGCCCTTAATGATCGGTGCAGGATTCGGTTTTACTAGAGTGGCTATCTCCATCTCAAAAAACTTGGCATCGGGGAGCTAGATACTTCTCGCCAGCACTCGATTCTGGTCAGCTATTTTTGGTCTAGCCGTATTTTTCGGTCCACTCCTCTGGGTCAGCATGGCGTTTGCCGGACAACTACCTAAACAGTATGCAATTCTTTTAGCACTGTTAGTTCCCTTCTCCAAAGTCCCTTATAAATTTAGAGGGGCCTTGCAATTAGTCGAAGAAGACAGGATCCCTGAGGCCACCAGTGCCTACGAATCCTGCATCACTTTGGCTATTCTCATGGTACTAATAAGCGCCCTAGTTTCTCTGCCGATTTGGCCATCTTTTTAATCACTGAAACTTTTGAAAGGATATCTCTTCTTCTTCAAGATCTCTAAGACTGGCATTGGGGTTATCTTGCTAAAACGATCAGGAAATTTGTCTTTAAACTTCTGCACAAATGGAATCACATCTTGCGGTGAAGCAATGTGGGCAAAGAGCCTATAATCCCAGTTTCCGATATTCGACATTAGAAATGTGGCATTCGGTAGGCTCTTTACGAACTCAAATAGCTCTTCATCAAAGGTCGCTGACGGCTTCTGCAATTTTAAAAGAAAGAGAAAGGGATGAAACGGAACCGTGTAATACCGAACTAGGTATCCAAAAGCCAAAAGGACATCGTTCTCCTTTAAGCTTTTAATCCTACTATTAAGTGTCGTTATCGGCATCCCTAGTTTTCTAGCCGCCTCTGATAAATTGGAATACCCGTGCTCCATGAAGAACTGAAGAATCAGGTGATCATTTTTATCTACCTTAAAGGTAGATTCCGTTGATGGAAATCGCAAAGACCTACGTAGCGAGTTATTCCTAGACAGATATTGAGCGTTGAAATAATTCATCGCCACAGTCACACTAATCTGCTTTTCATATTTCATGTTTGGGCAGGCTCGCCCAATTGAATCAAAAACATTGTAAACGTCTCGACTGTGGCGAGCATAGATTCCGATACTGAAATTAAACTCCCCTCCCAGACTCCACATCCAAGCTACATTTTCATTATCCTGAAGAGTTTTTACGAACTTAGCTATATCCGCTTCAGTCGCATTCTCAAGCACAAAAAAAACTTGATACTCGGTAACTCCGAGCCTAAAGGGATTTATGAAAGTTTGAGGATAAATAATTCCAGCATCACGCAGCTTATCGATGCTGTTACGAACTACATGCTCTCGCACTCCGATAGTTTCAGCAATCTGCTTACACGACTCATCACCACTGAAACCAATGGCAGCGATTAAGTCTCCATCTGATTCTATTAATCTCATTCAACCAGCATTTGATAGGTTTTAGGGATCATAAGGCATTATTCATTTTCAGTAAAATTGAATTTTTATGCCCGAAATGCCGCAATTACTTGCCACAAAACCTCCATTTATTTCTTTTGTTGATCTCTCCCCAAGTAAATTATAAAACTCCCATATGATTCAGCTCTTGATTTTGATAACCATCGCCCTCGCGAATATCGTAACTGCAACATCAAGCTGGGCAGCTACGCCGCAGGCTGCTTTGGATGCTGAACAATCTGGGGATCAGTTTTTCTCTGAAAAAAAATACGACCAAGCAATTGAGATGTACTCAAAGGCTCTTAAGATCGATCCAGAGTTTATGCGAATCCCTCCGAAGCTGGGGATTCTATATGTCTTAACCAAAGATTATCCGAAAGCAGAGCAGATGTTTGAAACCGCAGTCAGATCCAATCCCAAAGATGCTCTTATAACATCAAATTATGCCTCAGTCCTTTTATTGAATGATAAATTAGAAGAGGCTGTCGGCGCGGCCAAACTTAGTCTGCAGATAAAGCCTGATCCAAAAACATACATGACTCTGGGCCAAGCCTATGCTCGACTCAAAAAAAACGACATGGCGTCAATAGCATTTGAAAAAGGTATCCTCTTGGGTGGAGACGACCCAGAAGTACTTGCCCGCCTGCAGGAATCCACAGGCCAACGAGAGAAGTAGCGTGTATCTGCTCTATCAGGGCTAGTCGGTAAATAGTTCAACTTGAATCAAAAAATATATTTGACTTCAACCAAACTACCTCTGAATCAATTTAAAGCCCTAAATACGGTCGAAATCACAATTCCATGAGGACTTTGCATCATTTGTAATCTGGAGTTTTGCCGTTTTATCGATTATTTTAAATGCAAATACTTTAAAGAGGTCCCCGTGTCTGAATCAGAGTTAATGCAAAAAGTAATCTCCCTTTGTAAGAGGAGAGGATTCGTTTTTCAAAGCAGTGAAATTTATGGCGGCCTACGTAGCGCTTACGATTACGGTCCGCTTGGAGTAGAGCTAAAAAGAAACATCGCCGCTGAGTGGTGGAAGTCCACTGTCCATCAAAGAGAAGATGTCATCGGCATCGACGCCTCAATTGTGATGCATCCGAACGTCTGGCGCGCCAGCGGTCACTTAGCCGGATTTTCTGATCCGCTGGTTGATTGCCGAAATTGTAAAGAGAGATTCCGGGCCGACAAAGCTCCCAAAATGCAACCCGGCACCACCGTATCTTATGTAAAGGGTGGCAAGAATAAGGGAGAAAAGACCTCAGGCGTAGTAGGCCCAAAGGGATACGTGTGCCCAGTTTGCAGCAGTACAGATCTTTCTGATGAGCGCCAATTTAATCTTATGTTTAGGACATCTCTTGGGGCAGTAGATCCGCTAGAGAAGATCTTAGATGAAGTTCAAAATAATCCAGGGTTATCAAGGCAAGATCTCCGGAGCAAAGTTGAAGCCGCAATTGCTGAAAGCTCTGTCTACCTCCGGCCAGAAACTGCCCAGGCAATGTTTGTGCAATTTCTAAATTGCCAACAAACTATGTCGATGAAAGTTCCATTTGGTATTGCTCAACAGGGGAAATCATTCCGAAATGAGATAACTGTCGAACACTTTATCTTCCGTTCTTGTGAATTTGAGCAGATGGAGATGGAATTCTTTGTAGAACCAGGCACCCATGAAGAATGGCTCGAGTACTGGTGCAAAGAGAGGATGAACTGGTGGCAACGGTACGCTAATGACAAAACAAAGTTCCGGCTGAGACAACATGCCCCAGACGAGTTAGCGCACTATGCTTCCAATTGCTACGACCTAGAATATGATTATCCATGGGGTTGGGGAGAGCTAGAAGGTATCGCCTCCAGAACAGACTACGACTTAAAAAAACACTCTGAGCACTCAGGCGTAAAATTAAGTTATTTCGACCAACAGAAAAACGATCCTGCTACTGGCAAGCCAGGCTGGCGGTATGTGCCTTATGTTATAGAGCCAGCGGCTGGACTAACACGGGGATTACTCTGCTTCCTGCTGGATGCCTATCATGAAGAGACTGGAACCGATGCAGAGGGAGAGAATAAAACTCGAGTAGTTTTAAGATTACATCCTCGATTAGCTCCGATCAAAGTCGCCGTTCTACCATTGGTAAAAAAAGATGGATTACCTGAAATAGCTCGTAAAATTGTCTCAGATTTCTTCAAAGCTGGAATTAACGCTAGCTATGACGAACAACATTCTATTGGCAAACGGTACGCTAGACACGACGAAGCTGGCACGCCCTACTGCTTGACGATCGATCATGAGACGAGCAAAGATAGTATGGTGACAATAAGAGATCGGGATACGACTAAACAGGAGCGAATCAGCATTGCTGCAGCTCTTGATGTGGTTCGAAATAAATTACAAGAGGCATGAGCAGATTAATTCCGTTTCTTCTGATCGTCTTCGCAACCTTAACAGGCTGCGAAGAACCGCCTCCAGCTGTAAAAAAATTAGAGATCGTGCAGCCAGCACCCCAAATAGCTCCGTCGCAAAACGAATGGGCAGAGGCTAAATCAGTAGCAGCAACGGCTGAAACACCATCCGCCTCCACTAAAGGTCTCACTATAAAGCCTGGCCAAAGAATCTCTTTTAACGAAGATGCAACCTCGGCGATGGCTAAAGTTCGAGAGATGATGGCAGCATCAGCCAGCGCACAAGCAGATATATCAGAAATCGGAGGAGCGACATCCTCTTCGCAAACTTACTCAGGGCCAACCCCACCCCCAGTAGTAAAAGAGATGTTAGAGTTAGCTCGGAACGACAAAGCCACAACTGACATAATAAATTCTGCTCTATCTAACCTGCCTCAAGCAACATCAGAGACTCCAGACGGCAGCATCCAAGACAACCTCGCCTTGGGCACAAATCAGAACTCTCCTGAAATTTCAGTAAATACCAATCAACAAATCGGCTCAACTGTTCAAAATGTGGGGGTAAGAAATCCTCAAAAGGTCGCCAGCAAAGAGCCATCATCTTCTGCGCTGACACCAACCCCTACCCCCACACCAGAACCAGAACCCTCTGAGGCGCCTCTTATAAAAGGGGCCATGCCGCGCGGGTACTTGATGCTTTACATGGCACACCCTAGAGCTCGGGAGCTAGTAGAGCTACAGATTCAGAACTTAATAGATGCCAGAGTTGAGAATGTTTTTATCGGCCTCTTAACCGACGGCACATTCGGTCGCGATTTTTCTTATGTTAAATCAGTTCTGACGAGGCTGAACCAAGCCGAAAGGATCGTTACACTAGCTGTTTACCTATCGAACGGCGCCACTATGAGGTATCACGATAAAACCCCAATTAATGTCGGGTTCAGTCAGACCAGCCCCCTAGTTTTTAGGAGTGGTATTAAATTTGATTCAGGAATTCGAAATAAATATTTAAATCTCGCCCGTGATGGCGTAGAACTTTTACGCCACAATTCAACCTTAAGCACTCGCAATAAAAATATCGTGATACCGATGCTTGAGGACAACCTTGATAGAGCTTCATACATAGCTATTAGAGAGTTAACCAAGAGCGCACTCGGCGAAGTCACAGCGATTTTGATGCGAAGCCACTGCTTAGGATGCTACTCTGGAAATGATGCCGATGGTGTGGGAGATCCCCTTGATGAGCATGGTAGTACTGTTTTTCACCGTGTAAAAACCGGTGACGGATTCTCTTTTGATGGGGCTCAATTTTTATATCCAGGTGAGCAGGCATATGGTCTTCCATTCGATGCAGCTCTGGGTCTTGCCTCTGAATCAGAGAGGCGTAGAGCTGCATTCTTTGGCTTATGGCGATCCCTTTGGCAGGGGTTAGGACAAGGCCCCCTAGTGCACCCCGACAAGAGAAACTATGTACCCCCTACAACCCAGGAATTAGAGTGGGATATCAAGCTACTTAGGGCTGGCCTAGAGTGAGTGGCTTGGGCGATAAACCCAAAACATTTCTGGAGGTTTTATTTACACTCTTTCAATAATGTCTTATAAAACTGAGGTGTTAAAGGAGTTTTTGTGGCCAAAACAAATATTCTCGGAATTTCTGCCTTCTACCATGACTCAGCTGCCTGCCTGGTAAGCGATGGCAAAATAATAGCAGCCGCTCAAGAGGAGCGCTTTACTCGAAAAAAACACGACGCAGGATTTCCCCAGAAGGCCATCGAATACTGCCTAAATGCCGGCAAGATCTCGGTGTCAGATATTACCCATGTCGCCTTTTACGATAAACCATGGATCAAATTTGAGCGGCTACTTGAAACCTATCTAGCGTTTGCTCCACTTGGAATTCGTTCATACTTAATGGCGATGCCTCTCTGGCTCAAAGATAAGTTGTGGATGGGTGACATCCTCAAAAAAAATCTCGGATACACTGGCGAATTAGTTTATCCTGAGCATCATCAGTCACACGCCGCATCAGCCTTCTACCCCTCGCCATTTGAATCCGCAGCGATACTAACATTAGACGGAGTTGGAGAGTGGGCCACTACCACCCTCGGGGTCGGCAAAGGCAATAACATCTCTTTAGATTGGGAGCTCCGTTTTCCACATAGTCTGGGACTCCTCTACTCAGCTTTCACTTATTACACCGGATTCAAGGTTAATTCGGGTGAGTACAAGGTAATGGGACTGGCACCATATGGTGAGCCTAAATATGTCCAAACAATCCTGGATAATGTAATCGATCTCAAACAAGACGGCTCCTTTAAGCTAAACATGGAATATTTTAATTACTGTCACGGTCTAACTATGACCTCTGAGAAATTCCATAAGCTATTCGGTGCCCCACCAAGAGAGCCAGAGAGCAAGTTAGGGCAACGGGAGATGGACTTAGCTCGATCAGTGCAAGAAGTAACTGAGGAGGTAATGCTTAGAATGGCTCGGCACGCCCGGCAGACCACAGGAGAGAAGAATCTATGCTTGGCTGGAGGTGTCGCTCTAAATTGCGTGGGCAACGGAAAAATTCTCAAAGAAGGTATATTTGAGAAAATGTGGATTCAACCCGCTGCCGGAGATGCTGGCGGAGCGCTAGGAGCTGCCCTATTCACCTGGCATCAAGTTCTTGAGAACAAGCGAACTATAACACCAGGACGCGATTCTCAGAGAGGCTCATATCTCGGCCCTGACTACTCAGGAGAAGAGGTGCAAACCTGGCTAAACTCAGAGGGCATCAAACACAAAGCCTACAAAAAAGAAGAGCTAACTTCAACTGTGGCGAAACTTCTCGCTTCCGAAAAGGTTGTTGGATGGGTCTCAGGACCGATGGAGTTTGGACCACGAGCTCTTGGGGCCAGAAGTATCTTAGGAGATGCTCGAAGCCCAGCGATGCAAAAAGTGATGAATCTTAAGATTAAATATCGTGAGTCTTTTAGGCCGTTCGCCCCCGTTGTTTTAAAAGAAGAGGTCTCTGAATACTTCGATATTAATTGCGA
>CAZWGK010000042.1:8135-14867 GCA_964633685.1 uncultured Bdellovibrionales bacterium
GAATCTCGGTGCTTCAAAATGACTAAAGAGCAAGAAGGACTATGGGGGATCGACAAGCTAAACGTTCCGCGCAGCGATATTCCTGCCGTTACCCACATAGATTACTCAGCCCGTATTCAAACGGTAGATTCTCAGGACAATCCGGTATTCCATGACCTCTTAAAAGAATTTAAACAACTAACCGGATACGGGGTCTTAGTGAACACCTCATTTAACGTTCGAGGCGAGCCGATAGTATGCACACCACAAGACGCTTATAGATGTTTCATGCGTACCGAGATGGATGCATTAGTAATTGATAACTGCGTTCTTCTAAAAGAAGATCAACCTAAGCTTCAAAACGATACAGACTGGAGGTCTGAATATGCCCTCGATTAGAATTGAAAAGCGCCAGCAGCCCTAAGGCCGATAGAAAAGGGTTGGATCAAGCTAGGTGAACTCATGGGAATGGTTGTAACACCGATAGTCATGGGGGTTATGTTTTTTGGAATTATTATTCCGATTGGTCTATTAATGCGAGCAATTGGCAAAGACCTCCTGGACCAAAAAATCGATAAAGGGGTTACTACTCATTGGAAAAAAACTGAGCCGATTACAGACAAATCGCGTTACTTCACACCTTATTAACGGCCTAAGACTCGAGGCATTTCATCAGGGCTTCCCAAGCTATCATTGCGCAGCGTTGGCGTGCTGGAAATTTTCTGACCCCACCCAAAGCAACTACATCACCGATACTCTTATCCGCGGAATCTCCCCCCGGTCCTTTTATTAGAGCTGCCACTTTCTGATAAATCTCTTTAATCTCAATTTTGGTTTTGCCGACACATTGTTCGGTCATCATGGAGGCAGAGGCCTGGCTAATAGAGCAACCGTGCCCCATAAAGCTCATTTGAGAAATACGTTCGCCATCAAATTTGAGCATTACTTTGACTTCATCTCCGCATAGCGGATTAAATACCTGGGCCTCTTTATCTAACGGAAACAGGACCTGACGACCTCGCGGGTTTTGATGATGGTCGAGGATAACTTCTTGATATAGCTCTTCTAATGAATCCATGCCTGGATACTATCAATTTTAATTCCTGTAGTCACCCATCACAGCGTTACGGATTTAAGATATAATTGAATTGATCGAGGCTCGAGTATCCTCGGCTGTAATCGGCGAGTCTTTTATTAACTCTAAAATACGATAGGCATTACTGGTTCTCTTTTCATGATTATTACCAGGCATACCTGTTAATTCAGGGATCCAAAGGTTAGCTAACTCTGCCAACTCCTCTACTGAGGCTTCACGGGGAAGAGCAAGCTCCACTCCACCTGTCATTGCAAATCGGCGAGTCAATTTCATAACTTCCGAGACTGAGTGTTTAGGAGAGACTTCTAGAATATGAATCATCTTCCGCCTCCAAAAAACTGATTCATGTAAAGAGCTAACATGAAATCACCGGAAATTAATATCTCTCCCGTCAAAAAAAGCTCCTGGGGATTCTCTTTGGGGTCGTTTAATTTGGCCAGTACAGATGGGGTCACTACAACTGTACAATCAGCTTTACCATCACCCTTGGTAAAACTCGGTGCAGCGCCAAACTTAAAACGCCAGTCACCAACGCCTGTTACGCTCAACTTTAAAACGCCTGTTACATCCTTATACTTCTCGGGATTAGCAGAAATGCCTGCACCCCAAGTATTAATTATCTCTTCGCACCTTTCCATTACATTCTTCTTATTTTAGATTCACACGATAGAGTGTATCCTAAATAATTTTAAAAATCTTGGTAATATTCCCGTGCGTTTTCTGACAGTAAACTGCGTTCCAGATGCCTCTGAACGGGCTCTCTATCTAGCGCTACCCTCTTTTGGTGACCAAGTTGATATAGTCGTCGCGCCTCGAGACCCAAATATTCCCCTATATAGGCAAAATGGCCTCAATGTGACGACTTTAGAGATCAAAAGCAGACTTGATTTCAAGGCAGCGAAAATTTTAAGAGAGATTATTTTAAACCGTAAAATAGAGGTTATCTACGCGCCTGATAATAAATCTTTAGCTGCAAGTCTTTTGGCTGGGCGCGGCTTGAATCTCAAATATGTTACCTACCGTGGCACTCAGGGCAATCTAAGCCTGTGGAATCCAGCCGTACTCCTAACCCATCGCAATCCAAGCGTTAATAAAATAATCTGCAATTGCGAAGCCGTCGCCAATTATGTTCGCAAAGTCGGAGTGCCGGAGAACAAAATAGAGGTAGTGCTAAAAGGACACGACTGGACCTGGTATAAACCAAAAAAGTCTTTATCAAGGGCAGAGTTTGGCTTAACAGAAAGTGATTTTGTTGTGGGACTAGTAGCTAATCTTCGCCCCTTGAAGGGAGTTGATAAGCTCTTTGCAGCCATCGAAAAGACAGTAAAAGATATACCAATTAAAGGTTTGATAGTTGGTGATTACGATGAGAGATATCTCAACAAGCTCTTTAAACTTTACAAAGTTCGAGATTACGTCCGGTGCTTAGGATTTAGAAAAGATGCCCCCGAAATACTCTCCCTCTGCAATGTTTCAGCAGTACCATCATTGAGACGCGAAGGTGTCCCCCGTAGCATGATAGAGTCTATGGCCAATAAAATCCCAGTGATTGGGACGTCAATTGGAGGTATCCCCGAGATTATAGAAGATGGCCTCAGTGGTTATATTGTACCTCCGGGCGATGCGGATGCTTTAGCTGAAAAACTGCTATATTTACACCGCCACCCTCATGAGCTGGAAAAGATGGGCGAAGCGGCTCAGAATAGAATTATTACAGGGGTGGATTTAAGTGGTTATATCAACAAAATGAGGGGTATTTTTAAAATTTCTTGAGTAACTACCACCATGGGAGTATGGTCGGCGCATGCTT
Source organism: uncultured Bdellovibrionales bacterium (assembly GCA_964633685.1). Lineage (GTDB taxonomy): Bacteria > Bdellovibrionota_C > UBA2361 > UBA2361 > J135 > JAWXBT01. The sequence goes on from CAZWGK010000042.1 coordinate 11,021, forward strand.
ACACCAGATCCGTCCAATGACCCACAGCCAGACCTATCTCAGCACAACTTCGGAAAAGCTTTCGAAGGCGAAAATTTAATTAGAACCCGAAATCTTTATACGCCTGAAAAAGAATTCTCTCTAAGTCGCTCTAAGTTGGAATTATTTTTAAAATGTCCGTGCTGTTTTTATAGAGACAGGCGCCAGGGAGTTTCTCAGATAGCTCCCTTCCCTTACAGTCTTAATTCGGCCGTGGATGAGCTCTTAAAGAAAGAGTTTGATTCATACCGAGAGAAGGGACTCCCACATCCTTTAATGCAACAAGCAAACATACCTGCCATTCCCTTTTCACACCCTAAAATGGATGATTGGCGAGATAGCTTGCATAAAGGAGTACAAGCAAAGGTTGCTGGGACTAATTTTAAATTTTCAGGCGGAGTCGATGACATCTGGATCAACAGCAACGGAGCTCTGCATGTCGTAGATTATAAATCCACGGCATCTAAAAAACAGGTGTCTTTAGATGACGATTACAGAGACGGCTATAAGCGGCAAGTTGAGATGTATCAATGGCTGTTAAAAGCGAACGGATTTGAGGTCTCTAACACAGCATACTTTGTTTATTGTAATGCCGATACAAATCGGAAATCGTTTGATGGGCAGCTCTCATTCGCTATCGATATTTTACCCTATGAGGGTGATTCTGGATGGGTTGAGCAAACTCTGCTTGATGCCTACAAGTGTCTAAATAAGGCAACCCCTCCCAGACCAAATACAAACTGCGATCACTGCAAGTTCTTAGCAGCTTCTGAGTTTGTAAATAAGTCTAACAAGAGAACTTAAGACAACTGCTCATTTGATGGCTTTGCTGTTGCTAGTGAATCAATCAAAGCGTTAACGTCTTTAACATTCTTATACCCTGATAAAAGCTTGCTGCCAGCTTCTCTGGCTCTAACCGCAGTAGCCAAGGCTGAAAGTCTATCGTCTAAAGCTTTGAACGCCTCTGCTAATGTATGAAGAGCCTCTGGGCTCAACCAGCCAGAATTCTGACAAGCTGCTGTAGCATTCTGCTTGGCAAATTCAGGATTAAACTCTGTGCCGCTCTTTAAATATAATTCTGCCATCAGGGTCAAAATTTTTGGATTATTCGGCATTACAGAAAGTGCTCGGCGGAGTTGCAATCTAGCCATCGGCACCCTACCCTCTTTTATAAGCAATTCACCGTAAGCTATCACGGCCTCAATCGGCGCATCTGAACCAGAAACCATAGAAGTTAACTGCGCACGACCCTTTTGATAATCACCACGCGTAATTTCTAATCGAGCCCGAGCGACCAACAATTTTTTATGATTTTTCTCATCCTCACTTAAGGCTTGATAAGCCTCTTCACACTCTTTAAATAGGTAACTCGCTCCACCATGCTCAACAACTGCACCTGTAAATAATGCTATCATTTCACCATCGGGCTTTATCTCTCTGATCGCTCTTCGCATAGTCCAGGCTGCCTCAAGGCTCTCTCCAACCCACATTTGCACTCTAGCTAATCTTATATAGGCCTCTCTAAGAGTCGGAATCTGACTAATCAGATTTTTTAATAATTCTTTTGATTCAATAAATTTGCCCAACTTGAAATTACAATGAGCTAGATCTAAACGAGCGCAATAAGCAGCCTCATGAAACGAGTGCTTACTAAGACCGATCTCATATAGCTCCGCTGCTCTCTTAAACTCACCCTTCCGATATAGATCTGCAGCCTTGACCCATGTTCTGACTGGCAATGTACGCCAAGTCTTTATCCAAATTTTATAGCTATCAAAATGAGGAAATATTTTAGAGAGCATTTAGTTAACTCAACTGTTTGGGCCGCGTTGGTGCGACCTGTAGACACCCCCTTATCCGCCCTAGAGTATAAAATGCTTCCGTTTATATTTTATCTAATAATTCCAAAGTGTTAGCTATTGCAAAATGTATTGAAACTGAACTGTACCCCTCATTTTATCAGCTACAGTAGAGGCTGCATTCATTAAATTTTTAATCCAAGCATACTCATCCTCTGGATAAAAAATGTCTGCGCTCTCATTCTCTTTCAACGGATCCTTTAATAGCTCAAAGATTGACGCAGCAGCGACATAGGTATCCCCGATCCCATCAACTAGCCCTAGCTCAACTGCCTGAGCACCAAGAATCACCCGGCCATCGGCAAAGCTCTTAACTTTCTCCTCTGGCAAGTTTCGGCTTTTAGCTATAGCGGCAACAAACTGAGAGTGGGCCGCATCAATCTGAGTCTGAAGATAAGTCTGCTCTTCAGCTGTCATAGATCTAAATGCATTACCGACATCCTTTAAAGCTCCACTCTTTACTGTAGTCATTTGAAATCCAACTAGGTCAGCGATCTTTTGTACATTCGGTAGCTGCATAATAACACCTATCGAGCCAGTTAAGGTTCCAGGCTGACAAAATATCTTTGATGCACCCAACGCAGAGTAAAGACCCCCTGAAGCTGCGACACCCGTCATCAAAGCTACAATCGGCTTCTTTTTTTTCAGCTCCTCGACTACGGAATAAATCTCCTGAGATGGCCCGATAGAACCACCAGGAGAATTTATTCTGATTATAATTCCCTTTACGGAAGTATCATTTGCCTGCTTATATAGAGAATCAACAAACTCCCGGGAATCAAGAATTACGCCATTTAACTCTAATACAGCGACTCTTCGCTCACCGACAGCGGTCGGAGTAACTTCGGAAGATAAATTCCTAAAAGCCAAAGTTATACAAAAAACAACCACTAACGGGACAATAACCAAAACCATCAACACTGCTAACGCAATAGAGGCTATCCAACCTAAAAAACTTTTTGGTGTCATAAATCTCCCTAGAACGGCTTAGCAAAAACCAAAATTAATCCAACGACTAAAATCAACGATACTAACCCATGGTGAATAGATGCTGTTTTAGCTGCACCCTTCTCGCCCTTTGATATCGCAATTAGATTCATGAAAATTGCAAAAGTTGACCACAACAGAATCGCCACCAAGGTCAGCTTAGCATGCATCCATCCTTGCTTCATGTATTGCGCCATGCCGCCACCAACTAATTGGTGAAGTCCAGTTAGAAGAGTAATTGCTAGCCCGGGCACGATATATCCAAAAGCTGTCTTCCGAGCCAAAACTTTAATAGCTTGGCTATCTTCAGATGCAACTTTTATAATTTTACAACCGAAAAGGAGTCCCCCAATCCAGAATACAAGTCCTAGGGTATGAATGGCATAAGAGTAATTCATTGTAATCTCTCAGAAATTAAGTATTGCTTTGGTCTCATGCTATTCGAAAGCGCTCAGCTTGAAAATGGTCGAATACCGAATAATAGCACCCCAAAACACCAGAGAAATCAATTTATTACGCCTTATCTATTAAGTTACATTCCCGTGAATAACTCTCATAACATTACTTGAATTGATCTTTAAATTTTTAGTCGATTTAAGGCACTCGCTTGAAGCCGACTTAATTCCATTTCGGGTAGATACGCCTAGGTTTTCGCCTGCAGTCCGTAGAGCATTGGCTCCCTATACCCCGTGTTCTCTGGACTGAAGGTCTCGGTTCAAAAAAAATACCAACCCCGGCACCGCCGGAAAGGAATCACTAATGTTTGATCAACTTTGGGCAGCATACCCTGAGATGCTGACGGCAATCGCCATCGTCTCTGCGGTGTGCACCATCATCACCTGGCGCCTGTTCCTCAGGCAGTCGGGTTACCGCTGGATCTTCACCCTTGGCTGGGCGGGGATTCTCGGTCTGGTTGTTGCGCTCCTGTATATGGATCTCAATAACCTACAGTCTGCACCGCCTGATCTTCCGTCAAGCACGGT
>CAZWGK010000043.1:0-281 GCA_964633685.1 uncultured Bdellovibrionales bacterium
AAGTTGATAGTTCAATTTTAGAGCACTTTAAAATTTCATCGATGGCGCTTTGAGTGATTCCAAGGGCTGCTAATTCTCTGTGAACACCGTCGGCTCCAATCTTGTTGATTTTATCCACAACGATAACAGCATCGCTTCTTTGAGCTTCAGAGAGACCGAGGAATTCATATAGGCCAGCCAGAATTTTACGATTATTAATTCTAATCTGATATTTTGCGATGGCTAAAGAAGAGAAGACCTCGTCTATCATGTTGACCATATCAGCATCATGGCAGAGGGGT
>CAZWGK010000043.1:291-14791 GCA_964633685.1 uncultured Bdellovibrionales bacterium
CTGTATCTGCGTCAAACTGATAAAATTCTCTTGTGCGGCCTTCCTGAGGTCGTTCTCCTCTCCATACTTTTTGCAGCTGGTACCTCTTGAAGGGAAATACTAGTTCATTGAAATTTTGGGCGACATATCGCGCAAAGGGTACGGTCAGGTCGTAGTGTAGGGCTAATGGATCTTCTTTTTTCTCATTTGGCTCAGCCAGGACTCGCTCAAGCCGGTAAATTTCTTTATTTACATCACCTTTACTCGCTAAGATTGACAAGGGTTCGACAGCCCGAGTCTCTATTGGGCAGAAACCATACGAGCGATACACCCGTAGGATTTTCCCGATCATCTCTTCTTCGATTAGTTTTTGCTCCGGCAACCATTCAGGGAATCCAGAGATAGGGGTTATCTTAGCCATGGGCCGTAACTTACGAGTAGATCAATCGAGTGTCAACCAGCTCAATTTTATTGGGTTTAAATTAGAATAATGATTCCACTTCCTTAGGAGGCGGTTTAAAGGTAGAATCTCTACGCTAAGCAGAAGCAAATTTGAGTTCATGCAATAGGGAAAAGTATGAAGCGTTATACATGGGCCGACCTAAATAAAAAATTTCAAGGTGAGTGGGTAGAGCTAATCGAATTTGAGTGGAGTGAATCATCGGCACACCCTCGCTGGGCTAGGGTAAGGCACCACGCAAATTCTCAGAGAGAGCTTCAGGAAATGATACGACGATCAACGGCTTTCGAAGGAGCCGTAACACTTTTTATCAGCGGAACAAGAACTGTGGTAGATCACTCAGAGAGTGCGGTTCTTACCTAGGGTAGTTTTTAATCCTATACAGATAGCTCAGTTTTGTTGGTTCAAGCCTGAGGGCACTCTTTTTATCGATTACACCCCATTTTTTGATTTCATTATGGGCCCATAAGAGATGAGTGGGGCAGAGCTCTTTGCGATCTTTAAATGCAAACTGGACCGAGCAATTAACCGCCTGGGTAAGGGAGTTCATGATATTCTCTCGGTCATGGTATTTACTGCCGTGACTGTGAAGAGTGCCAGGAAACCCTAAGAATATTCTTCGACCTGTTAAGGTTATTAGTGAATTATGATCCGGAGAGCCTAAGATAATATCCCTGGGATCAGTCTCTTTAACTATCTCTTGGGCTTTGAGCCAATCATCCTTGGAATAAACGCCATATTTCCTATTCTCTTTAAACACCAAACCTGTCTCAGCGAGTCCAGGAATCATTAGCAACAAAAGCAGGAGATGCATCTTGATTCGAGATGGATTCTCATAGGCGTGAGCGTACGTTAGGATCAATAAGATGAATATTGATGCAAAAATTTTTATTTGATCCCATTCCCAGATTGCTACAATAAAAAAATTGCCGAGGACAAATAGCAAAAATAGAGCCCAAAGGTTAGCTGTTATGTTTGCGTGATTTTTTGATTCAGATGATTTTCTTTTAAAAAACTCTGATGCTATTAACGCAGCAACTAATATAAAAACGTGCCCACCGTTGAAAGTCCACATTTTAACGCTACCTATAAGACGAGCAAAAATATCAGTAGAGGTTGCCCATGGATACCAACCAACCGTAAATCTGAAAATGCTTTCCTTGCCTAAGAGCCAGTACAAGGCATGTAGAGAAAATAGTGCCGGCGCGCCGAAAATTATCAACGGACGAAGGCAGTCTCTCTTAAATTTAAAAATAATTACCAAACCGATATAAATTCCCGTTACCAAAAGCATATGGGTGTGAACGAGCGGCATCAACGCAGCTATGAATCCTCCCCATAAAAGGTAGAGTTCCCTGGTGGAATCTGTTTGGTATTTATGAAAAGCCGATATTAGAGTTGTTATTCCTAGCAATCCAAACAGAGCAGATCTTTGAGGCACCCAGATTGTGGTAAGAAAAACTGACCAGGGATAATTTTGAGCTATTCCTTTGGCTGAGTGCTCGCCTAGATGCCCAAAGCTGCCACCTGCAAAGAGTAAAGCCCAAGGTAAGAGATTTATTTTGTCGCCTTTCACAAGGTAGTAGACTGGTATCCAAGTGCAGAGCCACTGAAATAAAAAAACAAAAGATAAAGCTGGCAAGTTTGGACACGACCACCATAGCGAGGCTGCCCAAATATTTACCAAGAATGGGTAACTGAGAGTTTCTCCAGGTAGTAAATGATTCTGAGGAGGAAAGTTTTCGCCGAAAGTAAAAGAGGAGATCATGCCCATATGAAACGCTTGGTCGCCATAAGCATTTACCCAGAATGTTTCAAAAGATGCCGTGGTATCTAAGATTGATAGCCCAAGACCCAGAACTATGAAAAACCAGATGGCAAAATTGATAGAGATTCTATGCTGACGAATTTGATTGAGAGTCTCAGAGTTATATCTCAGAGGCCCAATGGCAAATAGTATCGTTACTACACTGGTGTATAGCCAAGGCAGGCCTAGGCATTTTAATAAGAGTACCAAGTATGTAATGCAATTCCGGGGAAGAATATCTCAGAGAGAGAAGGTTGCTCTTTAGGTTGATTAATTATCTTAATTTTTTGAAGTAGCCTCCAGCAAGCTCTTCCAAGGTTAAGGTAAGCAAATGGAGATGCTATTAGAAGCAGAATAAAAATTATAAAATTTGTCTCTGTTTGCATTATTATCTTAAGATGAATTAGAAGCGTTCTCTTTATCTAAACTGGATAAAGCTTTTAGTCTATGGATAAGTCTAATCTGGAATTTAAACGCATGAAGACTCCCGCAGGTAGGAGACATGTTATATTTCTTAATGGGGAATGTCGTAGCGATTTGGATTTGAAGGCCTACCTTCAAGAAGAAGATTATTTAATAGGAGTGGATGGTGGTGCTAACCACATAATGCGCTTGGGGCTCTGGCCAGATGAAATTCTGGGTGATATGGATTCTATAGACGGGGCTAATTTGTCTCTTTTAAAAAGTAGATCCATTAAGTGCTCGTACCATCCTGTAGATAAAGATCAGACCGATCTTGAGCTTGCTATAAATCTGAGTGTTGGATTGCAACCGAGTGAGATTATCTTGGCTAATGCGATTGGAGGCCGAGTAGATCATCTCTTGAGCAATATTATGGTAGTCCTCCGCGAGGATCTTAGGAGGATCCCAATTCAATTTTTTGATGGAAATTCTCTGATCGTCTGTTTACACGGAGATCGGGGTAGTCAACTGGAGGCCGCTTGTAAGGAAGGTATTTCTACTCGAACTTTTAAGGGGGCGCCTGGGCAGGTATTCTCTCTTTTGCCTATAACCGAGGAGGTCGGTATAGAGAGGTTGGTAGGGGCCAAATGGGAGCTTAGGGACGTTTGTCTGCCGGTAGCCTCAGGGCGGGGAATTAGCAATGTTTTCGCCAGAGAAACGGTTGAAATTTGTGTTAATCATGGCTCGCTTTTGATTGTTTTACCCGACTTTAAGGCCTCTTGGTAACCTAAATATTTAATAAAAAAATTGTGGAATAGTGTTTTTAAATTTTATATAAGAGAAAAGTAGTAGATGTATCCAAAGACCTTTCTGTTCGTTTTTTGGGCTTTCAAAGTCAAAACCACAGAGAGGTACGGCATAAAGGTTTCTTTGTTTCTTGCGAATAAGAGCACCGTTGGCTAGTTCATGGATAGTTCAGTTGGCTGAAGTCTAATGTGAACTGTTGAACGGTGCTTTTATCCGACACGACCACCCCAGTCCTAGTCTTAGCACCCTGCGGTCGGATGACTAGGCAACCCCCTTAGGAGGACTACCCCACGATGATCTCGATGTCTCAACACGCTTTTTCGAGGGGTAGGAAGGAGGTGATCCAGCTCGCATCGTAAGGGATGACCCTTCCGATGTTGGAAGAGCTGGTGAGCCCCCACCGAGTAATTCCACGGCCGGAGTCGGAGGACATAAAAATCCACCGACTCCGGTTGCCCCTCCTAACTTAGGTTATGAAAATGTTAAATGCCGAACCTCTCAATCCAGCACTTCTCGATCCAGGTGCTCTCAATCCCGCTTTTCAAATTGCGCTAGATCAGATTAGCCGTTGTTGTAGTTTCTAACGGCAGCGAGAAGACCCTGAAATATTTCCTGATTATTAATAACTCGCGGGACCTTATTCTGGCCCCCTAGTTTTCCGCGACTTCGCATCCAGTTGTTGAAAGCACCTTGGCGTGCAACTAGGAGTTTTGGAGGGTAAAGACCGTATTCATTTCTTCGGTGAGCCAAATAATCCTCGTTCATAACCTGGAGCTCCCGATCTAGCGTGTCCATTAATACGCTGAGAGCTTCCTCTGAGGGATTCTCGTTTCGAAATTCAATTACATATTGATGCCCTACTAGTTCGTTTGTGCTTTTTGGGAAAATTGCACCCACTGAATACTCAGCTATTTCAAGACCTGATTTCTGACAAGCTAAGGCGAGGCATTTATCAAGCTCCTCTCCGATGACATGTTCTCCAACGGCAGACAACATATATGATGTCCGTCCGACCATTAGGACTCTCGGTGGCGTTACGTCAACAAATCTTACCATATCGCCAATAATGTAACTCCAAAGACCAGCGCATGTGCTGAGCACTAGCGCATAATCGATGCCTTCTTCTACAGTAGCTAGCCAGTGTCTGGTCGGATTAGGAGAGTTCAACTCATCCATAGGGATAAATTCATAAAATATTCCGTGGTCCATAATAAGGCGCATTCCTTCGCCTGAGGCGTAGTCCTGGACCGCAAAAAAACCCTCACTTGCTGGATACACTTCACGGGTTTCAGCACGACTACCCTCTAGGAGCTCTGCATACACCTTTTTATAAGGCTCGAAGTTCATCCCACCGTGCACAACTAATTCAAGGTCGGGATATAGCTTCGCTAATTTACCATTTAATTCAGGTCTTATTGCTCTCAGCTTATCCAAAAACAACAGCATCCAGCTCGGGGCGCCATTCAGGCTGGTGACCCCGGCACTAAGTGAGGCCTCAGCAAATATTTCAATCATATTCTCCCAGCTTTTTATGCCTGAGTACCCTGGTGGTGGGTATGAACGCTGTCTAGCCCATTGTGGCATTATCTTCATGCAAATACCGGACATATCGCCGCCCTCTATTCCAGGGGCGAGTTGTCCTAAATCGGTACTACCTGTGAGAATAAAACTTTTGCCACCCAGAATGTTACTGTGTGGTTTGTTGTTGATGTGATGCACCAATAAGTCAACACCACCGCGAGTTGTGGTGTTCATGATATCGCGAGTGTAAGGGATATATTTAGTCGTTCCGGAAGTCGTTCCTGAACTTAGAGCATAAAATGGAACAAGTCCGGGCCAAGAACAGTTATTTAGTATTGGAAAGTCTTTCTTCCAATACTGTTCCCACATTTCTTCATATTTTCTTAGCGGCACTTGTTGCTGAAACTCTTTAACTGAGGAGATATTTTTGAAGCCATGATCTTGTCCGAATTTCGTATTTTTAGCCTTTCTGATTAACCTCAAAAGCTGTCGCTCTTGCGTTGCCGCGATAGAATCCCTTGTGGCCCCCTGAGTTCTTAGCTGTGAGATTCTAAAAGGGGCGTAGGCTCGAAGTAGTGGTGTAAGGTTTATAGGCATTGGAATTTGATACATCGCACCATAAAACGAGTCAAATCATTATCTCTATTGAAAATATAGAGCTCTTTTCGTGGTAATTTGGCCAGGCGCCCAAAAACTAGCGGGGTAGTTTGGGGAGCAGTTATGGGCTTTGGCGAGACAATGAACTCTTATTAGAGGATGGCTTTGCCCTAAAGTAATCTCCCCTGTGCGGGAATGGAGATAAACGTCGATAGGTGAAGATGAAGGTGTGTTTAATCCAGAGATTTTCACATCACCACCTGTGAATATTCTAATCGATCGGTCGAAAGTTAAAGTGGCTCCTGCATTAATATATCCTAGTACAAATAAATCGGAATTAAGATTTGCCTGATTATGAAGCTCTAGATTGCCCGTAATTATATTTTGGAGAGAGCTGCCAAGTGGTATGGCGAAGCATAAAGAGGAAGCAATAATTGATTGGGGCGAGAGGGGAAGATTATTTAATGTGATTCGTCCGAGAGAAGATTGTGCATCATTACAAAGTAATTTATTCCCAGGGGATATTGTGATTAGTTTTCTTATCTGATCGAATTGTGAACAGAGTTTCTGATCAAGGATTATATGACCCCGTGTAACTGAGTTGGTAGCGCATCTAATTCCCTGTTGCACTCCTAAAACGGGGCCAAAAAGTTCATTTTTTGAAGATTGCTCAGCTCTGATTCCATGTACTGTACTGGATAGCGATGACACTACGCTCGGAATCGCCACCATTATCTGAGAGTAAATCAGTAGTAGTAAAGTTAATAAGATTAGAATTGAGGGTAAAACAAAGCCTTTTCTAGACATATTAATTTAGAATCAGGTTAATTGGATTTAATCTTTTAAGTCGGGAGTGATAGTGATGCGACATCTCTCGACCTTTAGGAAAAGTATAAATTGCCTTGAGGCTCTGGTGTTCATTGGATGGCCAGGAAGTAAGTTCGAGGTTGATTTGAATCGGACCAGAGGCGAGGGGTTGATTTTCTGTATTGGTGGTTCCTCGATGTCCTAAATATCTTAATCGTCCAGCTGAATCGATATAAACTGTGAATATCTTTTCAACTGGAATAAACAGAAGTGAAAAATTAGCAGAAGTTGAATTCATGGTGGTGTTGATCATTCCCGATTTTACCTGGCCGGTAATTTCAAGGCATTTATTGGGCGAGCTTCCCCAGGGCCGATTTTGGGCCTCAAATTCCAGCAGGGAATCAGGCGTAATTAAGAGATAGGTTGTAAGATTCTGGGGTAATGATACTTGTTGGGAGCCATATTTAGGACAACCAAAAAAAGTAGAAATTGAGCCATTATGTTGGTTTAAATGAATTATGTAAGTGTTTTTAATGTGAAGACTTACCTGTGTAATAGCATCACTATTTGAATCAGGTTTAAGTGAATCAGTTCGAAGAGCTATCGGGTTAAATGATCCGTCGAAAAATTTGATTCGTCCATTTTTATGTATGCGGGGCCAGATTGAGAAAGGGTGTTGGTCGTGCTCTCTGATAATATCATTAAAATGATTATGAGCTTTTATTACAGTTCTAAGAGATGACGATTGTTTAGTAAGTATAAAAAAAGAGAATCCAAAGAATTGGAGACTTTTGGTGCTGGCTAAAATAAGGGGAGTGAGCAGAAGTAGCCCTATTAAGATCTCTAAGGTTGAATAGCCATTTTTTTTGAAATTGTGATTCATGGTGCTACCGTTGGAAAATAATAAAAGAGGAATTGGCTCCATTACGTGAGCATTTAATTATCTTTCCGAATCCAGGCACGGTGCTGGGGACGCATGAGGAGTTTTGATTGGAGGGATAATCTCTTAAGGCCTTATCTACTACGGTGAGATTTTTATTAAGATTACGAAGTGAGATGCCTAGGCTTTTTGAAATGCCAATAATTCCGCACATTAAAATTGCGGACCCGATTAGAATCTCGATTATAATTCGGCCATTTTCTTTTAGCATACAACCTGGCTCCGACCCCTTAATGAGAGAATTACCCTACATTCAAACTCTCCCTTGCTTAATAAAGCAGTTGTTGGGGTGGTCGTTCCTTTGGGAAATAGAGTAATTGATTGAATATTATTACTTAGCTCTAGCGTAATCCCTGATGGTAGGTGCCTCGTAAGTAATTGTCGGTTGTGATTATCTTCTCCTCGATAACCACTAGCTGTCTTTTTTAGGAAGGCTTTTCTGGCTGTGATGTGGGCTACTTGGCTTAAATAATCGAGATTGGCAGCTAAAAGACGAGCCTCTCTAGCTACGGTTTTTTTGCCGTAAAAATCCGCTCCATTAGGTATTGATATTACTAGTAGTAACCCCATCATGGAGAGTCCTGCTAATAAATCTAGATAGGTTATGCCCCTTTCAGTTTTTATTTTTGTTCTCATAGCAATTGGATAATCGCTATAAGATAAAAATAGTTGCTAGGATTAGACGATTATATCTAATTCGTTCCCGAGACCATCTAAGCCGGTCACTGGGTCAACTTTAATAAATCCTGATCCGGCGGAGGGGTCGGACGTAGTGAGGGCGTTGGTAGAGAACTTGTTACGCTTAGCATCTTCAATAGGGTATGAGCTTCGAGAAAGGTCGCTGATTATTTTTTTTGATTTTAAGTCCCTCGAGGATATTCCCCCATCGAGAATATATGCTGAACTAAGGACAGTTTCTAAGGATGTTACGGTGGAGGCAAGGCTAGCGGTGGTGTTCTGAAGGGTATCAACTGAGTTTAAAGATGAGTAGCGGGGTAGAGACACCACCCCGTAATAAAGTCGCCTTGCAGATTGAAGTTGAAATAAAGATCCTTCGGTTAAATTAGTTCCATTATATGTTGAATTTGATGTTATGCGGGCAATTTCTGAATTCAGAGAATTAAATTCAGATATCAGCTCTACTTTTTTTGAATCATTTGTGGATTGAATCTTTTCCAACAGTGCAGATTGTGATTCACGAATTTCAATTATTGCAGCGGTGCTATTTTTAGCCCGTTCAATCGCACGGTCTATTTTAGCAGCATCAGCGCGATCTGTTCTGAGGCTTTCGCCATTAATTACGATTTGCTCCTCTAATTTAGAGGACGTTGCGACCTCTTTTATAACTTGCGACGTCCCTAAAGAACGTGGAGCTACAGAAGCAACCATTTTTTAACTTCTAGGATAAAAGGTCAAAAACAACCCTCTTCTGTTGGTTCGCCTGTGCTTTTAATGCCTGCTCAGAGTCATCCATGATCTCTGTTGCTAAGTGGTAAGCCATAAGGTTTGCCAAATCTGCGCTTCTGATCGGATCTTTTCTATCAGGGCTCCTGGCTACCTTTTTTGTAACTAAGTATAAATTTCTTTTTTTAGAATCGTGCATTTTAAAATCCCTAACTACACCACTCCCTCAATAATCATCGGTAAGTGATTGGGCAATTTTAGGGTATAGCTCTAAATTGCGGGAATATCGCAGCGTCTAAGTATTTTAAAGCAACTTAATAATTATTCTTAGTTAATAGATACGATATCTTGAATATCGATGATACCAATTGGTTTTGAGTTGTCATCCAGAACTAGGATTTGGTCAATTCGGTGTTGACTCATGACATGAAGTGCTTCTTCTACTAATTGATTGGGTTTGCAATGCTTAGGTGTTTTTCCCATGTATTTACTTACAGGTTCGGTTAGAAAATTGCTATTTGTTTCCAGGCACCGTCGTAAGTCACCATCAGTAAAAATTCCGGAAAGCTTGCCAGAGTCATCTACTATGGCCGCGGCCCCTGGACGACCTTTGGTCACTGTAATGATGTGTATTACCTCTTTGCATGATAAGTTCTGATTAGCGACTGCTAGCTCTGCTCCTTGCCGCATCGCCTCTTCTACCTTCATTAGCTTGCGACCGAGCGCTCCGCCAGGGTGGTATTGAGCGAACTCCTCTTTCGAAAATCCTCGTTGGTTTAAAACGGTCATAGCGAGAGCATCGCCAAGTGCCAACATAACTGTAGTGCTGGTGGTTGGAGCGAGACCAAGTGGGCCGACCTCATCTACCTTTCCAATCATAAGGGTGGCTTCACTGTGTTGAGATAGAGTGGAACTTTTGGAGCCTGTAATAGAGATAATTGGGCAGCCCACTCGTTTTATGGATGGAAGTATTCTTAGAATCTCTGGGGTTTCACCTGAATTTGAGAGAATAAGAGCGATGTCATCTTTGGCATATCGCCCTAAATCTCCGTGCACAGCCTCGGCAGGGTGCAGAAAGAAAGATGGGGTACCAGTGCTGGCTAGAGTGGCCGAGATCTTCATCCCGATAAAGCCAGCCTTTCCAATACCAGATACTATAACCCGACCTGAAGATGGTATGCTTAAGATTAATCGGACAGCAGATTCAAATGAATTATCAATCAGCCCAACTACAGAGTTAACAGCTTCGGCTTCTAAGCCGATGATCGTTTTTGCGTAGGATTTTATGTCAGAAGCCTTTTTCTCCATACAGAGGTGGCAGTTTAGCAGAGGTAAGGCTTTGAATCAAATAGGCTTATTGCTGGGGCGTTTCGACAAAAGAAAAGCCAATAAGGGAAGAGAGAACAAGTACTGCAAAAAAGGACACATAAAAGAAGGCTTTATCTTTTCTTCTGAGATAGCCAATTCGCGCACCGGCGATAGCAAAAAAAACTAAAACCAAGAATCCTAAATTAGGCGACACTACTCCAGTACTAATCATATGGGAGGAGGCGGGAACTCCGATTAGTAGGCCCGATACAGAACTCAAGATAACAGTCATAATACCGTAAAATGATTCGCTTGAGAGATTTATCTGATTCATAGACTTACTTCGCTGCCATCGAGGCTATCATCGGGAGTGCTATAAAAATACCAATCATGCTTCCGATATTTGTAAAAGCTATTATAAGTAGGACCCGACACACACGATTTCCCCAGACTCCTTTGAGAGTCATTAGATCGTCGCCTATGTTTTCGATGTCTCTTACGGCAGGCTTTCTCAAGACGGCCTCAACAATTCCCGCTATCCAGCCAGCAGCGATAAATGGATGAAGAGTTGCCAACGGAGCTGCTACTGCGGAGGTAAGGATAGTTAAAGGATGCGCCAAGGCTATTAGTGACCCGAGAGCTGCTAGACCGCCTGTTATTACTGACCAGGTTAGCACCATTGAAGTGCTAGTAGTGGCTCCACCTGAGAAAAAGCCGTATACGATAAATCCTAAAATCAGAGCTGGTACTCCCCAAGATAGAATTTTGGATGTCATTCCGCGAGGGGGTTCAGTCTCGAGGCTGGCGATATTAATTTCAGTACCGAGATATTTCTTTATTCCTGGGACATGCCCAGCGCCCACTATTGCAACGATAGTATTGCCAGGAGCGTTCTGAATTTTCGATGCGAGATATTGGTCTCTCTCATCAATTAAAGACGTCCTGATGCCTGGTAGTTTCTCGCCGAGCTCTGACATCATGCCATCAAGGACATCGCCCGACTTAAGGCGCTCGATTTCAGCCTCGCTAACTTCTTCAGGGCTTATTATGCCACTAAAAAGGGAGACGAATAGTTTTGTGGCCGACCATAGGCCCATGGAGTGCCAGGCTCTTTTTAAAGTGGTTCGAATATCTCTATCCGCTAGTACAACAGAGATTTTTTTTGCCTCGGCTAGATCGACTGCCTTAATCATCTCTGCGCCGGGCTTAACTTCTAACTTGCTTCCAATTTTTTTCTGAAAAGCTGCCAAGAAAAGCTGTGCCATTAGTAGATAAGCTTTGCCCTGTTTGATTACAGAGACGATATCGGTTTTCTTCCACCTATCAGGGTCTCGAATTGATTCAAAGCGGGATTTGCAGAGCTCTACAGCCACTGAATCAGGCTGAACCTCGTTTAGCACTGACGCAACTAAGTCAACGCTGGCTTGGCTGACGTGGGCCGTACCAACTAGATAAATAGTTCGACCAGAAATATTTAAAGTATGGACATCTTTGTTTGTTGTGGGCTGCATGGTGTGTCAGAGATACTTGCAGGAATCTTGATTGTGGTAAAGAGAGATAAGCGGCATTAGTTTACGATTTTTGTAGTTTTAATCTCAAACTGTTGCCGATTACTATTACATCTGAAAACGCCATCGAAAATGCTGCTAATTTTGGACTCATATATCCTAATGCTGCTAATGGTACTGCAATAACATTATAGGCTAGGGCCCAAAATAGGTTCTGCTTAATAGCTTTCAGAGTATTTTGGGCAGAGGTGAAAGCTCGAGTAATAGCTGATAGATCGTTGTTTAGTAGAACCAGCTGGGCTGAGTTTACAGCAACATCTGTTGCTGAGCTGAGGGATATCCCGACGGTTGCAGCTGCTAAAGCAGGTGCATCATTAATGCCATCGCCGATAAATGCGGTGGGTTCATTTGAGGTAATTTCTCTGATTTTAATCAATTTCTGCTCAGGATTAGTTTGAGCGAAGAATTCATCGATACCTAGTTCTTTAGCGGTGGTGGCACATTTTTCATGAGAATCACCGCTGAGCAAAATTGTTTTAATGCCTTTTGATTTTAGTAATTGAATAGTTTTATAAGCTTCGGCTCGAATCTCATCTTCTATGAATATTTTTGCAACTATTTGATCATCGATAGTAAGATTAAGTGCAGAAGATCCGCCGTCCGCCTGCAGTTTGTATTTCTTTCCACCAGTATCTGCTGCGCTAACACCAACGCCTCGCTCCTCTGCTATGTTCTTTAGATCGATTTTCGGTGTGCCTTTTAATTCTCTTACAATCGATTTAGCAATCGGATGGGAAGAATTTTCTTCTAACGAGAAAATGATCGATTTTGTCTCTTCCAAAGATAAGGCGAGCGATTCGATTTTTTTGATTTTAAATCCCCCGGTTGTGAGAGTGCCTGTCTTATCGAAAATTACTGTTTTAACTTTGGTAAGGGTTTCTAGGGCTTTTCCACTGCGAACCAAGATCCCCATTTTTGCAGCTTTGCCCACAGAGACAGCGACCGCTGTTGGTGTGGCAAGTCCCATGGCACACGGGCAGGCAATCACTAGAACAGCGATCGCTCTTAAAAGAGACTGACCAAAAGAAAGATCGAAATAAGAGAACGAGAGCCATATGGTTGCCAATGAGATGACGAGAATAGTTGGTACAAATATGGCGCTCACTTTGTCTGCGAAGACATGAATAGATGGTCGCTCTGACAGAGCCTTTTCTACAAGTTTAATAATCGAGAAAAGGATAGAGCCTTCACCGATATTACTAACTCTAACGGTTGCTGGTCCTTTTACTAGTATCGTCGAGCCGATTACTTTGGCGCCAGGCTCACGACTCACAGGAGTGCTTTCTCCAGTTAACATCGATTCGTCAATCTCAGCGATACCGCTCTCAATAATCCCATCCGCAGGTATTGTTTCTCCGGCGTGAACTAAAATCAAGTCGCCCTCCTTCAAGTCCTCGAGAGGAATATCTTGAGAATGTTGATTCTCTAGGATTCGTCTAGCTCTCTTTGGACGAAGGGCATGAAGATCCTCTATGGCGCGAGTAGTTTTTGCTAACGCAGTTTTCTCAAGCAGATTGCCGAGAAGAACAAAAGTGACTATGGCTGCTGCTGTTTCGTAAAATAAGTAATCGGGTCCTAGAGAAAATAGAGTTCCGACGAGGCTATATAAAAATGCAGAAAGGGAGCCTAAGAAAATTAGAACATCCATATTTAAATGACCGCGCTTTAGAGACCCGAGAGCGCTAATTCCAAAATGGAAGAATCCGATTACGACAACAGGAATTGAAAGAATGAGGTGAAGCCACTGATTGTGCCAAAAATGACCATCGAAAATCATGTGTGCCATGAGCGGCAAGGTGAGAAGTAGGGAGATGATGAACTTAAATTCTAAAGTTTTCACCAGGGCATTCTGACGAGTTGAATTATCTAATAATTTGGTTGGGTACCCAAGTGCCTCGAGTTTTTTTATGATCTGAGAAACTATATTTGGTTCGGCATGAATTGTTGCTAGCCCCTTACTATGATCTACTCTGATGTGTTGAGCGTCAAACTCCTGAAGAGCTTTGGTCACGTTCATAGCACAGTGGCCACACGTCATCCCTTTAACTGAGAGTTGAATTTCTTTTTTAAGAGTATTTGTAGACATAAATAAAAGTATATCAGTTTAGCTTTATAACAATAAAGCCCACGGTTTTATGCGGTTAGAATGGATATTTCAGGGTCTAATTTGTAGAGTCGGCAGGTGGTTTGATTTATAGCTCGCCTGATCTTTAGAGCTTCCTCAGAGTGTGGGGCCGCTAAAAGCTTCCTAGCCAATAGGGCTAACTGACTTTTCTCATCTTTAAATGCCAAAGGTAGAGGAAAAGAATTAAGATCAGCCAAAACTAATTTAGGAAAAAGGCGTCGCTGAGATTTGCGACCCAGAGTATTTATTATGAGAGCCGCCACTGTTGAGGTGAGTATGGCTAGCAGAGCCAAAAGGTCATCCTCTTGATTTTGCTTATGAGACACATGAATTACCGATTTGTTGTACAGAAATAGTTTATTGGTAAATGTGGCAATTATTGGATCATCGACCTTGTCCAAAATTTCGCGAATTAATATTCGAGGGGATGAGAATCGAGTAAGAGATTGCGGTTCAGCTAGCCAAGGTCCCCACTTTAGATTTAGGCCTGACCACTTAATCGAGAATCTTCCGATATCTTTACTATTTAGATAGGGCACGGCATGGGGCTCTTTTGGATCGTAGGTATCGTAGATTCTTTGTTTTACGTCTGATTCAGACTGTGGTGGTAATCCTTTTCCAACAGCGTAAGCCTGGATTGCTATTCGGGGTACAAATGGCGAGGTCGATGAACCTAAAAGTTCAGAGTTTTTGAAAATCGTCTCAATAATATGAGCTCGAGTCTTATTAAGGTTTATCGGAATAATTTTTGAGGGTAATTTCAGACAGTCGTCAT
>CAZWGK010000044.1:0-14628 GCA_964633685.1 uncultured Bdellovibrionales bacterium
TAAGGCGGCTGACCTCTTGGGAATTAGTATTAGAACTCTCCGTAACAAGCTAAATGAGTATGGCTTGGGGCGTCAGGGAGAAGGCGATGAGGCGTCAAAATAATGACTTTAGAGGTGTGGATAACCACTCTAAGCTATTAATATTACTATAATTAATAGTTTAGAACGAATCGCACAAACATTGCACCTAAAGGAGTGCGGGTTTAGTAAGAACTCGGTTTTTTAGAAGGGATATATGGGTTTAATTGATTCATTGTTTAGCAGCACCACTCCAGGGTTACAAAAAGCCCTAGATCTTGCTTGGCAACGTGGTCAAGCAATCTCCAGTAACGTAGCAAACGCTGAAACACCGAAGTATCGGGCGGTCGATCTTGATTTTAAATCTGAGCTCGATAAGGCGTTCAATGTAGCTACTAACGATGTTAGCAAAACAAACGCTCTTCACATGGACACCGGAAACGGTGGTAGCGCAAAATTAGTTGCTGATCTTTCAGGCGCGACTAAAGCCGATGGCAACAATGTTGATATTGATGTTCAAATGTTGAAGCTGCAAAGAAACCAGAGCGATTTTACGGAAGCTGCCAATATTTTAAGAAAGCAATTTAGAATTTTGACGCAGGCCATAAGGTCTGTTCAATAGGAGGTAGGTTATGTTTGATGCACAAGACGTCCTAGCTGCCGGCATGAGCGCCATGAGGTTGAGGGTGAATACTATCGCCTCAAATATTGCCAATGCTGAAACCACTCGCACTCCTGATGGTGGTCCTTATAAGAGAAAAGATGTTGTAATGACAGCAACATCAACTGAGAGTTCTTTTCAGTCAGCCTTAGACGAGATGACTCTTGCGAAACCAGGTGTTGCCGCCGTGGTCGAAGATCAGCAAGACCCACGCAAAGTCTATCAGCCAGGACACCCTGACGCTGATAAGGAGGGCTTTGTTTCTTACCCAAATATCAATGTCGTGCAGTCCATGACTGATTTAATGACTGCTACCAGGTTGTATCAAGCTAATGTTGCGGCTTCGCGCTCGATTGTTGAAATGGGCCGTGAGGCGAGAAAAATTTCATCGGCATTTTAATTAGGAGGTAGGTGTGAATATTCAAGGATTGAAGGCATACCAAAATATTCAGTCGATTACCGAACCAAAGGTGAACGAGAAGGTTCAAGGTTCAACTGAGCAAGCAAAAGGCTTCGGTCAGTTCCTAAAAGAGGCGGTAGAAGATGTTAATAACATGCAAAATGCTGCTGATAAGCAAATTCAGGGGCTAGTAACTAATCAGCCTGGCTTTACATCGCATGAGGCGATGATTGCTCTCGAGAAAGCAGATGTAGCTTTTCAATTAATGAACGCTGTAAGAAGTAAAATCGTTCGGGCATACGAAGAGGTAATGAGAACTCAAGTTTAATTTTTTGATTTCATGGTTTTAGGGAGGTTTTGTGGCTTCAGCTTTTGATCCAGGTGCAATTCTCGGACAGTTCGCAGCGAATTTTATGAAGCTGCCGTTGTCTCAAAAAATATTATTCCCAGTTCTAATTGTAGGAACTGTTTGGGGTATAGTATTCGTATCAAATTGGGCAACCCAACCTGATTATGCAGTTCTATTTTCCGATCTAGAGGGTGCTGATGCCTCTGCGGTGATAGATAAATTGAAATCACAGAAAATTAAGTACGAGATTAGGGGAGATGGCGGTACTATTGCTATCAGTCCTCCAGAGATGGTTCATGAACTCAGAATGTCATTAGCTGGCGACGGTCTACCAAAGGGCGGGAAAGTTGGCTTTGAATTGTTTGATGCTTCTAGTTTAGGTGCGACAAGCTTTGTTGAACGTTTGAAATTCCTCAGAGCTACCCAAGGTGAGCTAGAGCGAACTATTTCGTCTCTTGAGAATGTGGCCTCTGTTAGAGTTCATATTACACAACCTGAAAAGACAGTGTTCGCTAAGCGTTCAAGTGAAGCAACAGCATCTGTTATGTTAAAGCTCAGAAATGGTGAGCTTGATGCCAAGCAAATTAAAGGTATCTCTCATTTAGTAGCCGGCTCTGTTGAAGGGCTCAAGATAGAGAACGTCAGTATCGTTGATATTTACGGGAATCTCCTATCGGAGAGAATCCAAAACAAAGATTCAGAGTTAACTATAGATGCTGATAGAATTCAGTATCAGAATAGTGTTGAGCAAAGTTATGCTCAACGGATCGAGCAGATGATTTCAAAAGTTGTAGGACCTGGTAAAGTTATAGCCAGAGTAGCTGCCGATCTTGATTTCTCTGTTAGCGAACGTGAAGAGGAGAGCTTTGACCCAGGTGGAGCTGTGGCTCGTTCCGAGAAGATAATTGAAGAGGGAAGCGGATCCGGCGCAAGAGGAGGGATCCCTGGCGTTGTATCTAATTTGACCGATGCCCAGAATCTACCAAAAGCCGATGGTGCTGGTAGCAACTCTGCCCGCAAGGAATCTGTTAGAAACTTTGAGGTTTCGCGAGCTGTTTCCAAGACGGTTCTACCTCGGGGAAAGCTAACAAAGTTATCGGTAGCGGTATTAGTTGATGGAACTTATGAAGCTGCCGCAGGTGCAGGTACGGCAGATGCTCCTGCTAAGCCTCAATATAAACCACTATCTGCTGAGATGTTACAACAGATTGAAGGTGTAGCTAAGAGTGCAGTTGGATTCGATGTTGCCAGAGGCGATAGCCTCACAGTTGAGAATATCCAATTTCAGGTCGCTGATGCAGATATGGCAGAGGCTCTTGATTCTAAAGCCTCTCAAGATTTCATATTTAATGTAATATCTAAGGTTGTCCCTGGACTGTTCATCATTCTGTTCTTCTTGATGGTTGTTCGACCTTTAGTGAAATTCATGATTACTCCTACTGAGGCAGAGATAGACCTCAGTAGATTATTGCCAACAGGTATCGAAGAATTGGAGCAGGAATTAAAACAGGAGAAGAAGGCAGTTGTACCGGTCACAGTTGAGACAAATGTTGATATTGCTCAATTGGAGAGTCTAATGGCTGAGAACTCCAAGATAGTAAAAGATAATCCAACCCAAGCTGCATTACTGATTAGATATTGGTTAAATGATGGAGCCATCTAACGATAGGAAGAATGGATGGAACAGACATTTACTTCAAAATCATTAGCCTCAGCCGATAAAATAACCAAGCCTCGGAGCATGAAGGCAGGGTTTGATTCAGCACAATGGGAGGTTATAGGTGATGTTGAAATTAAACCTCAATTTGAGATGCAAAAGCTCGAAGTGATTCAACTCGAGACCTTGAAAGAAGATCCTTTGTTTAAGAGTTTTGATGGTTCAGTAAAGCGAATAAAGATTAACCTTGAGGAAGTTGAAGGGCAGCATGCTCAGAAAAAAGAAGAAGGTATTCCGGCACAAGAAGTAGCTCGATTAATTTCTCAAGCAGAGGCTCGTGGCAGAGCTCTAGGACTAGAGGAGGCGAAGCTTCAGCGACAGGTTGAACTAGGTCAAATCGAGTCAAGGTTAAATGATGTGGTTAACTCTATAAATGAGAACTCGATTGCACAGATAAAAGATATCCAGAATGCAGCGTACGAAATAGCGTTAAGACTCTCCAAGAAAATTATTGAACAGGCGGTTGAGATTAATCCCGAATACATAATCGACGTTATCAAAGAGGGCATGGCTCATGCTGGTACCGCTGCAATTAAGAAAATAAGAGTGAGTCAGCAGGATTTAGAATTTATCGAAGTGATGGGGCTATCAAAGAAAATCAAGGAATTTGATGGCTCCTGGGTATTTGAGGGCGATGATTCTTTAAAGTCAGGGTGTGTGATTGAGACCTCTGCGGGAGAAGTGGATTTTAATCTCGATAGGTCTTGGGAGCGAATTGCTGAATCAGTAGTTCGAATAATTAAATGAGTCTAATTTCTGAGCAGATTTTAAGCCAAATCGACCGTTCCAGCCGATATGAGCTCCGTGGCTCTGTAATGGATGTTACAGGTCTTGTGATAGAAGGTAATGGGCCATCTGTTCCTGTCGGCACCAATGTAAATATCAAAAGTGGCAACCAAGAGATGGTTGCACAAGTAGTGGGATTCAAGGGTGATAGGGTTTTGATGATGCCCTATGAGGAGCTTCAAGGAATAGGCCCCGGTTCTCAGGTTAGAGTTAGTGGGGCAGCTTCATCAGTTTTTGTGTCAGATCAGTATCTAGGTCGAGTGATTGATGCCTTCGGGGATCCGATGGATAGCAAGCCAAAGCCGATCCATGGTGAAATGCGCCCCTTGTATCAAGCACCACCTAATCCAGTATTAAGAAAGCGAATTCATGAGCCGCTTGATATGGGAGTGCGTGCACTGAACACTACTTTAACTATAGGTTCTGGCCAGAGAGTCGGAATCATGGCGGGCTCGGGCGTGGGTAAGTCAACATTGCTTGGGATGATCGCTAAAAACTCTACAAGTGATATTAACGTAATCGCCCTGGTTGGTGAGCGTGGTCGTGAGGTTAGAGAATTTATCGAGAGAGATCTTGGTCCAGAGGGTTTGGCTAGGTCGGTAGTGGTAGTCGCCACTGGAGATCAGTCTGCCCTAAAAAGAATTAGAGCCGCTTACTACGCCACAGCGATGGCTGAGTATTTTAGGGACCAAGGGAAAAAAGTAGTTTTGATGGTCGACTCAATTACTCGTTTAGCAATGGCTCAACGTGAAATTGGGTTATCGATCGGCGAGCCGCCAAGCACTAAAGGTTACACCCCATCTGTCTTTTCGATGTTGCCAAAGCTCTTGGAGAGAGCCGGCACATGCGAGGGGCAGGGTTCTATTACTGGACTCTATACGGTGTTGGTAGAGGGCGATGATATGAACGAACCGATAGCCGATGCAACGCGTGGTATCTTGGATGGCCATATTGTCTTAAGCCGAAGATTGGCAAGTAAAGGCCATTATCCAGCAATAGAAATTTTAGAAAGTGCCTCGCGTGTAATGTCAGATGTTGTTCCGGCAGAGGTTATTGAAATTGCAAATCAGACCCGGGATATCTTGGCAACTTACAGGGAAAATGAAGATCTTATTACAATTGGAGCTTACAAGGCTGGATTGAACCCAAAAGTAGATCGCGCCGTGCAGCTTTATGACAAAGTTGTGCAGTTTCTTCGTCAAAGGACGCATGAAAAAACTCCTATTAAAGATAGTTGGATTGGATTAGCCAAAATTTTGGCAGAAGGTGCTCCGAATGCTCAAAATGTGGCGCCAGTAAAGAAGAAGTAGCAGGCTAAGATATGGCTAAAAAGTTCAAATTTCGACTTGAGAAGGTGCTCGAATTAAGGGCCGAGGAGCGGGAAAATCGCAAAAAAGAGCTTATGCTCAAAAATAAAGCAGTTAATGAGGTAACAGAGAAGTTGACCGCACTGAAAAACAGGCTTAGTGCATCTAAACGAGAGGTTGGTGTTACTAAGGCACAGGATTTGCAAATGATTGCTCAGTATGAGGCTCGATTAAAACAAGAGATCGAGTCTACTACAGAGGCTCTTAACCTATTAGTCCTTGAGGCTGAGAAAGCCAAAGAGAATTATCTCGAGGCGGTAAAAGATCATGAGGCCCTGAAGGTTTTGAAAACCAGAAGGCAGAGTGAGTATATGGCAGAGATAGACAGAGCTGAAGCTAAGCAGCTTGATGAATTTGCGGTACAGCGATACGGAAAAAACGAATTAGACAAAAGGTGATTATGGCACAAGCGAAAAAAGGTTTAACCAGAGAGCAAGCTCAAGAGCTTTACAGAGACCTTCAAAAGACGCTGAATCAGATGAAGAGTCAGGAGGCGGTCGGTCAAGGTGTCGCCCAAAATTCTAGACCGCAGAGTGCCGCCAGGGCAAGTCTGATGAATCATGCAAAGAGAGCCTCATTTCCAAAGATAACACTTCCCCTGGGTGGACAGAATTTAGCTATAGCTCTAGTTGTGATTTTGGGATTGGCAAAGGTTGGATTGGGGGTCATTGAGGCTACTGGAGTTTCTGCTCCAGCTATTGCGAGTGCATCAGTCGCAAGCTCCGGAATGGCAAAAATGGTCGATAATTCAAAATTTTCGAAAGAAGAAGTAGAGTTGCTAGGTCAATTAGATGTGCGTCGAGCTCAATTAGAGGAGCGTAACGAGAAGCTCTCAGATAGAGAGCGTGATATCGAAAAAAGAGAGATTGAGTTAGCCTCTCGATTGACAGAAATTAAGACGCTGACCGATGAGCTTCGGATTAAGCGTGAACAGACAGATCGTCGTCGTGATGGTCAATTAGATCAGCTATCCAAAGTTTACAGCTCTATGGCCCCTGAGGAAGCTGCTAAATTGATGGAGCAATTAGATATTACAATTTCGCTCTCGCTTCTAAAGCGGATGCCTGAAAAGCGCATCGCGCAAGTTCTGGCTCTTATGAGCTCTGAGAGAGCTCTGACCTTGACCCAGATGTTGAGTCAGTAAGACTGCCTAGGACTGCTTATAAATTTCACTTCTAATTATTTCCGAGCAGTTCATTGGCCACCAATTGTCCTAGAGCGGTCAATTTGACAACCTTAATGCTCTCAAAAATATGATGAGAACTGTAAAATCCGCATAGAGCTGCTGTTGTGTTGTTAGCAACATATACATCTCTATCGAGAGAGAGAAGTCCGGCATTCTGACATTTCTCTAAAATTTCTTGTGCCAGTCGCTGAGTTTGTATCCACACTTTTGTTTTGTTCCAGAGCCCAGTAGGTGGCTTGGGTTCAGATCCTGATTGCATGTCTACGTTTATAGTGCTCAATGCAGCGTTCGCTACAGCCCTCAAGTCAGAAGAGGAAACATCAAAGGTAGTGTTAAGATTTTTTGGGTCTAATTTGCACTGATTGATAACCTTGCCAAAAATATCAATTAGACTAGCTCCATAAAGTCGCTCATTTGTCAGATGCTCTAATAAAGCCACATTTTTTAAATCATGGAGTTTGGAGAGGGCAGAGCTGTAGATATTCGCTCCAGCGAGGATATCTTCTTGTTCTTGGATTTCGCTCGGGTTGCTGTGCTCTTGTGAGTTTTCTTTGTGAAAATCATACGGCGTTGGCTGATTCGAACTCATAGTTGCTCCTAGAGGTTTTGTGGGGAGGCTATTCTATTTCTCTTAGTTAATCCAATTCTTTGAAGGGTTCTTTCATTTGCCATTTAATTAAATCCAGTGGGATTGCTAGATCCATGATTCTATTATGATTAAATTAAATTGCTTTAAGCCAACGGCAGAGTCGAAAAAGCCTTGGTAGAGGAATCGTGGAGTTTGACTACCTCATGAACTGCCGGATGCATAATCGCATTGCCAAATTGCTCTAGAAAGCGACAAGTCGCAAAGCTCTCACTCTTTTCAGCATAAGATTTTTGCCACTGCTCAAACTGTTTATGTGCCCATTCATTCGACCATGGCCATTTATTTTTTGGAGTATAATGACCGCACCGCCAAGGCTTTGGGGTTAATCTTGCCCTAAAAGATCGGTGTCTTAGGGACAGTCGGCGATACAACGGATCTACTTTTAGCACCCGTGATAAATCTCTGATTAGTTCTCCCTCAGGGCGGCAGAGATCCTGCGTAACCATCACTCGAAAGCCAGCGGCTGTTTCATAAAGTCTTAGCCCAAGCGCTCGATTCAGCTCACATAATTGTAGACAGTTAGACTGTATTTCCTCTCTTGATAATACATATTTTGTTTTTTGTTCTTTAAAAAGATCTGCCATCAGATTTTTTATTGAATCGAGAGCTGATAGCGACTCTTTTCTGTCTACATCTAAAAAGGCTACTTGAGGAGAGTTGAGAATTAAAGCTCCATATCCATTACGAGAAATAACCACCGCCTCGGCGAGTTCCGGAAGGTCTAATGATTTAATTACCTCTTCTCTGAGAGGTTGATCTGAATAGCCGTAAGGAGCGCGGGGCGGCCGGCCGTGGCTGAGTAAAACCGCTAAGTTATGAGCACGCTTTTTTGCGGCATTAATCGCCTCGTTTTGGTTAATGTCTGACCAGCCCCAGGCTTTGAAATTATTTTCTTCGGCTTTCGCCCAAAATTTTGGAAAGTGCATGTTTTCACTGTATGCCCCCTAAATGTATTTTCAACAAAAAAATCGGAAGACACTTTTTTGTTTTGTGCCCGACCCTTTGAATCAATTTGAGAGATAGAACTCTGAATTATTTCTCTTCTAGATAGTCTAGGTTTTCGCCGAATGATTCTTTTAGTGACCATAGAGCGATGAATGCGATGGAAAGACAGATTAGTCCAACCATACTTGCGCTAATGGTTATTCCAAATGATGGCTTAAAGATATTAAATAAGGCAGTAGCAGGAATAACGCTGGCACGCACTAGGTTAGGAACTGAGGTCGTGACAGTAGCTCTCAGATTGGTGCCGAATTGCTCGGCAGAAGAAGTAATAAACACTGCCCAGTATCCACTGCCAATACCGAGAAGAAATGTCCATATATAGAATTCAGCCAACGACATCCCATGTCGATTAAGAATTGTGCCGATTGCGATAGCTGAAATTAAAAGAAATATTCCGATCGCTTTTTTCCGACTTTG
The DNA here is from genome assembly GCA_964633685.1 of uncultured Bdellovibrionales bacterium. Lineage (GTDB taxonomy): Bacteria > Bdellovibrionota_C > UBA2361 > UBA2361 > J135 > JAWXBT01. The sequence goes on from CAZWGK010000044.1 coordinate 8,556, forward strand.
GAGATACTGACTTAATAGTCCACTTAATAAATCTCCTAAACCTGCCCCAATGTAGGCATAAAGAATGGATCTGCTGGCTTGGGGTAGAGTAGTCATACCCATCGCAGCGCCAATCTCTGGTGAGAATGTCACTAATATCCCAACTGAAAACCAGACTGGTACGCCGACAAATATGCAGCTTGCAAATTTTTTAATTCGCTCCGCACTAGAGAAAAGAAGTTTTAAATCTCCTCTATTAGCCGAGTTTTGTTTAACCTTGTCAAAAAGGTGAGATTCAACAACGGCTATTCTGAGTAGTAATAATACAATCCCGAGCCCGCCTCCTATAAAATAAGAAGTACGCCAGTAGAATAGGTCTCCTACTAGGGCTGCTGCTACAGCGCCAAAAATTCCAACAAATGCTACGAAGGTAGTGGCGTATCCTCTATTTTTTGGTGAGACAAGTTCGCTTACCAAAGTTATTCCAGCGCCTAACTCCCCAGCTAGTCCGATTCCAGTAAAGAACCTCAACGCTGCATACTGAGTAGTGTTTGTTACAAACCCGTTTAAAATATTTCCGAGGGAATACATTAGAATAGAGCCGAAGAGGACAGATATTCTACCACGCTTATCCCCCATGATTCCCCACAAGAACCCACCTAAAAGCAGCCCCGCCATCTGCCAATTTATGAGCTTCATCCCTACGGTCATCAGCTCATTTTCGGGAACGCCTAGATCTTTTAGGCTGGCAACCCGCACAACGCCAAAAAGAATAAGATCATAGATATCAACAAAGTAGCCCAGGGCTGCCACTAGTATTGCTAATAGTGTCGATTTCTTTGTGTCCATGGGTTACTCCTCCTGAAAAAGTCTCTCGACATCTAGCAGGATGTTTTGGCTTCGCCAACTCCTTAATCGTTACCGCCGGGCCTCTAGGTCTTGCCAGCGAGCGTATAGCTCATCGATTAACTTTTGTTGTTTTGCAACGTCTTGGCAAGCCTGAGTTATATCTGCAAAGTTACCCCCAGCATTCTTTTCGGTAACTTTTAGATTTAGCTCTTCAAGTAGCTTTTCAGCTTTAGTGATCTTAGCTTCGATGCCTTTTAGCTCCTTTATCTCCTGTTGAGAAAGGCTTGCTGCAGTTGGGGTTTTGTCTGATGAATTTGCAGTAGAGCCGGTTGGGCGGACAGACTGTGGGGCTGGCGATACTGGTGAATCACCTAACTGGTCTGTAGCGAAACTATTTTCCCATTGCAGGTATGATGAGAAAAATTCGCCTCCTTTTGGCGAAAGACCGAGGATATTGGTGGAGGTTCTATCAAGAAGATACCTATCGTGTGTTACTAAGACTATGGCACCGGGAAATTCAGAAAAGCTCTCTTCGAGTACCTCTAAGGTGTCGATGTCGAGATCGTTTGTTGGCTCGTCAAAGACTATAAGATCAGATTCGAGTAGCATTAATTGTGCTAAGAGAAGTCGTGCTTGCTCTCCGCCAGAGAGGTTGCCTACCAATAGACCTAATTGGTCATTGCTAAACATAAATCGCTTTGCGTACGAGGCCACATGAATCGATTTATCATTGAATATCACCGAGTCTCCGCCTTGAGGAGTCAGGGACTTTCGTAGAGTGATTGTTTTGTCTAGCTGTTTGCGTGCTTGATCGAAGAAATTAATTTTTAAATGGGGTGCTGAAACAACTCTTCCGGTATCGGGTTTTATATCCCCCAGGATTGTTTTTACAAAAGTAGTTTTCCCGCTTCCGTTAGGGCCGACCACTCCGAGGCGAGTGCCAGGGGAAATGGTAAAGGTGATGTCGTTGAATAGGCGCTTCCCACCCAGAGATTTGCCAATTCCCTCTAATTTTATCAAATCTCTTGATTTACGATTTGATGCTGAGAATTCAAGTGCTGCACGACGTTCGATTACCTGAGTATTTTTTAAGTCTTCAATTAATTTAAAGGCCTCTTTAGTTCTGTATTTTGACTTTGTTGTGCGGGCCTTGGCTCCCTGCCGAAGCCATTCAACCTCACGCCGCACTCTGTTTGCCAGAGACTCCTGATTTTGTTTAAGCCCAGCTAGGTGTAGCTCTCGACTCTCCAAGAAATCACTGTAGTCGCCGTTGCATGTGAAATATCCTCGAGGGTATCGGCGATTAATTTCAAAAACACGCTGCGCAAGTCGAGAGATGAAGTACCTATCATGGCTAACAAAAACCACTGCAAAAGGGGCCTCGCTTAGGAGCTCCTCTAGCCAGAGTACCCCCTCTATATCTAGGTGATTGGTTGGCTCATCTAGCAATAAGAGCTCAGGGTCAACAATCATCCCCCGAAGAATGGATAATCGCTTTCTCCAGCCTCCAGATAATGAATTGACTGAAGCATGAATATCTTTAAATCCGGCTGCTCGCAGAGTGTCTTCGACCTTTCTCTCTATCTCATACTCCTCATGTCCGAGCTGTGTGAGTGTTTTGATTAAAACGGCCCTGGGAGTTTCACTTTCATCAAAAATATCATCTTGAGCAACATATGCACTTCTGAGATCTCGGCGAGGATAAACATTGCCTTCATCAACGGTTTCCATGCCAGCAACAATTTTCAAAAGTGTAGATTTTCCAGAACCGTTGGGGCCAATGAGGGCGACCTTCTCGCCGGACATAATGGAAAAGGTTATGCCTTCAAAGAGAGTTTTAACTCCGAAAGTTTTTAGTAAATCTTGAGCGCTAAATAGTGGAGCTGACATCTGATTGGTTTTGATCTTTATATTTTCAGTAGTATGCCAGAAGAATAGGAATCGCTCAATTTTGGCTGAGTAGTCCCTCTGCACCGAAGGAATAATGACCACGGGAGCTGAAGATAATATGGTCCAAAAGCCTTATGCCTAGGAGCTTTCCAGCATCCTCAATCCGTTTAGTTACCGATTTATCATCTGAGCTGGGGGTAACGTCACCTGAGGGATGATTATGGGCGATGATGATTGCACAGGCTCTATCTGTGATTGGGTCCGCAAAGACCTCTCTCGGGTGAACTTGGGTCATATTCGCAAGTCCGATTGTAACTACCCTGATGTTGAGAATTTCATGAGCTCCATTAAGTGAGGCACACAACAGATGTTCTTGCCGGGAGTCGGTTAGATATGTCAGATATGGCATGATATCTCGCGGTTCACGAATCTTAGTTCCCCTGGGGGCAAGGCGACGGCTGGCGAACTCCATTCCCGCCAAAAACTTTTTAATTTCCGAAGTCTCAATTTTTAAAATACTATTCATCTCTTGCAATATTCGAGCGGAGTCTGTTCGACTTACAATAAAATTTCCCCGATTAAGCATTTCGACTACAGTGTGCGTATCTTTACCAACTCGCTTTCCAAGAGATACCTCAACCAGCTCTTCGTCCGTCATATTCGCCAAATTAAATTGAATGATATCTGGTCGAGGCAGAGCGCTGCTTTCATTCGTCAATGAGATAAGATTTGTCTTAGCTAATTTGGTCATCGCCTAATATTCGCATTATGGTCTTTAAAGTTGCGTGTGAGGGGGAATTGTGCCCCAACCTTCGTCACCAAATTGCCACAGAAATTGAGGCATTATGGTGAATTAATTGATTAAAGGGGGGGATGGTGGTAGCCTTTGCAAGCTAAACTCCTAATCATTGGTAATAAGAGATTATGAACCTAGAGGCATCAACTACAAGTAATCGGTGGGTGGTCGGCATCTCTGGCAGCAGTGGCATGCCATATGCTCTAAGAATAATTGAGTTTCTCGCTGAGTCAGGATCTGACGTGAGCGTCGTTTTTTCTGAATCAGCCCTACGGGTGTTAGCTGAAGAGCAAAATATTAAGATTTCACAGTCTGGACTATCAACGCAGAAATTGTTCGGTAGAGAAATTAGAGGCGTAAAGTTTTTCAGCCCGAAAGATATAGGTGCCTGGTTTGCGTCTGGATCGTCCCCAGCGGCAGGGATGGTAATAGTGCCTTGCAGCATGGCTACTCTAGGAATGATAGCTAATGGTTGTGGTCACAATCTAATTCACCGTGCGGCCGATGTTTGTTTAAAGGAACACCGTCGGTTAGTAATCGTTCCGAGAGAGACTCCTCTTAGCGAAATTCATCTAGAGAATATGTTAAAACTAGCCAGGATGGGTGCACGTATAGTTCCAGCTATGCCAGGCTTTTATCATCAGCCTAATTCTCTTAAAGATTTAGTCGACATGATGGTCATGAAAATTCTCGATTCCATGGGAGTGCCTAATAATCTTGTCAAAAGGTGGGGCGGGGAAGCTGAGCCTCCAGGCGCATTGATTCCAATAAAAGGGGGAGTCGCTTAATGGCTTTAGCAAAGTTCGGGATTATCAATGGCAGGAAAGTTCCGGTTTCTGAGATTCCGACGGTAGAGGCCCCTAAGTTAGATCCATTCTCAAAAAAGGCCCTAGCAAAGATGGGTTTTCAAGGTATAGCTGAAAAGATTTTGGTCGGAGCTAGACTCTCTGACGGCGATTTGAATAAGTTGCTAGAGAAGGCTGGAATTCCAGTTTTGATGAAGTTAGTGCGGCTATTAACAGATGGCGTATGTCTTCAATCAGCTCCTTTGATAAAAGGCTCATCTTGCGATTTTTATAAAGTCGGGAATAGTTGTGATGCTGTAATTACAGATGAGTGGTGTCGCCGTTTAATCGGGCAAGGTGTATATCGAGTCGAGGTACCGCTCCGATTGGAGCCTGTGAAAAGGCTTCTTTCAAATGGGCTTGAGGTTGATCTGGTTTCGAATTTCGATAGTCATGTCTCTAGAAGCGATGCCCTAAGTGAATTTTTAGCCTTAGCCGATCTGACTACAAATTTTGAAGGTATAAAATCTTGGATGCCGGTTTTGACTGAAAACAGTGAGCTGTATCCTGAGCAGGGTACGCGTGATTTTCAACTAAGATTTATTGGCGTAGGTAAGTTAATCTGTCGTAACTCCTATGGAGTAAGGGTGTCTGGGTCTCTACTGTCTAGAGAAGCAAATCCGGTAGCGAAGTTTGCCGGCTGCTCAGAGGTAGTTGATTATTCTCCAGTCGACCCTAGTGACGGAGAGCTTTTTATAAGAACTTTTGGATTTAACAAAACTGGGGATTCCCCAGTTCGAAAATAAACTAGCCTGAGTGCTCAGGTTATTTTGAAGGAGCGAGAATGCCGAGAAAGATAAAAGTCTCGAACATTAGCTCTTTGACAAGTCTGCCTTATCGATATCTCTCTGAGGCATCTTTTCTCGATTACCGCGAGGCATCAGCCGCGGAGAATGCCCGCATGCTTGCGGAGGGTGAGGTTGATGTGGCGCTCGTTCCAGTAACTGAGTTTGCATCCCATGGCGGCTATGTTGGGTTTGATTTTGGGCTAGCTGGTACAAGTAAAATTGATTCAGTCTTTCTGCTAGGGCGTAATCCTCTTGAGTCACTTAAGAGTATTTGCTTAGACATGCACTCATGCTCCTCAGTGTATCTTTTACGTTTAATATTATTAGAAAAACTAGAGCAGCAGCCCCAGTTTGTAAGGCTCCGCCATGAGGTGCTGTTAGATAACATAAGCTCAAATGTTGGATGTTTGGTCACGGGTGATTTAGCGCTCGCCTCAAGAGGCAAATACCCTTTGGAGATGGATTTAGCCGAGGAGTGGCACCGTCTGACCCATAAGCCATTCGTATTTTCAGTTTGGGCGGCTAGGCCAGAGATTTTATCAAGAGAGCTAGATCAAAAGATCAATAAGCTTCTTAATAAATCATTGTTAATCGGAGAGGCCTTAGTCAACGATTCGCAGTTGGCATTGCCTTTGGATAAGTTTGAGGCTGTAAAACATATTTCTCATACTGTTACTTACAAATTAGATAGCGATTGCAAGTTAGGTATGAGTGAGTTTTTTAGGCGGGCCCATCAGAACAATCTTTTGCCTGCAGAGCCATATCAGACAGCCAGATATCCATTAATCGGTGGAGCGGCATCGGGGGCTTCGTCTCGAACGGTTGAGGCCATTTTGGAAGAAACGATCGCAGGAAGTAGAATCAGTGTGGCTGAAGCCATGAAGTTATCTGAGGAGGCGTCTCTGGCTGATTTATCTTTAGCCGCT
>CAZWGK010000045.1:0-4400 GCA_964633685.1 uncultured Bdellovibrionales bacterium
CTCTACCCAACCGCTTCTCAATCTGTGCAGCTTCGTTCTCTCTCATTAATCCGTTATCTACCAAGATACAGTGTAGCCTCTCCCCTATCGCTCTATTAACCAAAACTGCTGCCACAGTTGAGTCGACACCACCACTTAAGCCACATATCACATTAGTTGAAGGGGCGGTCTCTTTTATCTTCACCACCTCCCTTTCTATAAAGCCGTGCGATGTCCATTCTGGTTTGCAGCCGGAGACATTTAACACGAAGTTGGAAATCATTTCCTTGCCCCGGGCTGAGTGAATAACTTCGGGATGGAACTGGATGCCGTATATTTTCTTGGTAAAATCAGCAAATGCACATATTGGAGCGCCTGCACTGGTGGCTATACCATCAAAGCTCTTTGGCATTACCGAGACGTGATCCCCGTGGCTCATCCAGACCAGTGTCTCCTCACCGCTCTTAAATGTATCAAATATGCCCGCTGCCTTTTTAATTATTATCTCACTCGGTCCGAACTCACGTTGAGCACCTTTATCAACTTTACCGCCCAGAAGATGGGCCATGAGCTGCATGCCGTAACAGATACCTAGAACCGGGATACCTAAATCAAATAAACTTTTATCAAGAGTTGGAGCCCCATCTTCATAAACCGATGATGGGCCACCTGAGAGAATCACAGCCTCAGGGCGAATTTTTTTAATTACATCGATAGGGGTAGAGAAAGGCTTAATCTCGCTAAAAACATTTAACTCCCTGACTCTTCGGGCAATAAGCTGAGTGTACTGAGAGCCAAAATCAAGAATTAAAACACCTGACATAATCCTCACCTTAGATTAAAAGTGTAGGAATCTTAGCGGGTTAACTTCAATTTGTAAAATTCAACTTTTTAGTAAAAAACCTTCAGATCCTGGACCGAATTTGCCGATTTAACTATTGGGAGTTTTATTTAGCTAAGTTCGTATGGCTTTAATACTAAGAAAAACCATCTGTTACCTCTGTGCAATTATTTGTGCCTGTTCATTGGCACTTGCTGAGGAGCAAAAAACAATGGCTTTTGTGCCCACAGGTAAAAACTCTTTCCAGAATGGATCAACACAAATACTATTTACTAGAGTGGGCACCCTAGTTTCTTTCACCCAAGAGTTCCTAAAATATGCTGCCTATGACCCACAAAGACTTCCTCAGGGCACTCAATCTTTTTTCCTCACATTTAAAGATGGTAAATATACTATTTTCAATATTGGAAAGACTTCTTACCAGTTAAACGACCTTGCTATAATTAAATTTGAAAACAAACTAGCAATAAAAATTCAGAAAGCCTTAGCTTTCATCAGTTCAAGCGATGGCTCTCTAGTAATATTCACAAACGGAAAATTTGTTGCCCACCTAATAGACAAAGAGCTCATAAACATATTTTTTAACCCCTCAGAGGAGCAGACTGTAGGGGCTTATCATATAAAAAATAGTGAATTATATTTGGGCCAAAACAAAGTTACCTCTCAAATTCTGGGAGTAGGTATAAAGGGTTACGATGCCATTTCCTGTGCCACAAGGAATATTCTATCACAGAATGAGGTAAATAATCTTAAGAAGCTTACTCCAGCTGACCAAAAAAAATTCCTAGCTGAGTTGATATCTAAAAAAGAAGAGCGGGACTATTATCTTCAAAGTATCTGGTGGATGGCTCCCCTTATCGGGCTGGATTTGAGCAACTTAGTGCTGGTTAAATTGAACACCCAGAGCAGCGCCTGCATTTTTACTGAGACCCCACTCAAGTCTAAATCCTAAGAGATAAAACTTTTTACGGTAAAATCTATTCCGCTCTCTAGAGACATAACCTCTCTGTAGCCCACAGTTTTTAAAGATGAAATATCTGCACATGAATGTCGAATATCTCCTGCCCGCTCCGGTTGGTAAACGGGAGCTCCCTGGATACGAACCCCATAGTCTGTTTGGGACGCAACCACTGCGCTTCTAATAAGACCAAAAAGATCTTTTAAGGAGGTGCTCTGACCGAGTCCAACATTGAATACATGGGCTGGTAACACATCTGAAAGTGCAACTAAAATATTCGCAAGAACTATATTAGGAACTGGCGAGAAGTCGCGAGAGGTAGAGCCATCTCCGTAAATCTCACAAATATTTCCCTTAGCCAAGCCGGTAACCCATTTTGGAATGACGGCTGCATACGCCCCTCCGGGGTCCTGCCGAGGCCCAAAAACATTAAAATAACGGAGGCCGACGCAACTTAAACCAAAAACCCGATTATACAACGAAGCATCCAACTCATTCATCTGTTTACTGAGGGCATAGGGACTCAGAGCGGAACCGATCTTGGATTCAATTTTGGGAAGGTCCGTGTTATCTCCATAAACAGAGCTTGAGGAGGCATATACAACCCTCTTTATATTAGCTGCCCGAGCAGCTTCAAAAACTGAGACTGTCCCTACTACATTGTTCTCATGATACAAAATCGGCTCTTTCATAGACCGTGGCACAGAGCCCAAAGCTGCTTGATGTAAAACAAAATCGCATCCAGAAAATAGCTCCTTTATTTCACCGGTATCTTTGATATCAGCCTTATAAAACATCAAATTATTTGAGAGATCAAAGCCAACGGCTTTTCTTACATCTTCGATATTTTTAGCTTTGCCAGTGACTAAAGAGTCAACGCCTACAACACTCTGATTGTTTCTGAGCAGTGCCTCTACAAGATGAGACCCGATGAACCCAGCGGCACCTGTAACGCACCACTTATATCTTTTTCCGCAAAGAATCTGATCTAAGAAATCGTAGGTATTCTCCATTTCTCTATAAGCTCCAGAAAATAGTTCCTTTTGGTAACTTTGATGAATCAACTACTGCTTTTACATCTACCAGCACCCCTCCTGGTCTTAACATCTGGGCGTATCTCTCGGGTTTGATGTCCAAAAACTCCTTGTGGCTTACTGCAATAATTAAAATATCAAGGTCGCAAAAATCTTCTAAGCCAGAGAGTGCCACTCCGTATTCATGCGCAGCCTCATCAGCTAGCGCATGCGGGTCGTGAACAATCGTCTTCACTCCGAACTCTTTTAGTTCTTTGATAATATCAGGAACACGACTGTTTCTAATATCCGGAACATTCTCTTTGAAAGTAAGGCCTAAAATTCCAGCCCGTGCATCTTTTAAGCTCTCACCCGAGGCCACCCTCAATTTGATTGCCTTCTCTGCAATAAATTTACCCATTCCATCGTTTATTCGGCGGCCTGCTAAAATAACTTGGGGATGGTATCCCACCTCTTCAGCCTTCATGGTCAAATAGTAAGGATCCACTCCGATACAGTGCCCCCCTACTAATCCTGGCGAGAAGCGAAGAAAATTCCACTTTGTTCCAGCAGCCTCTAAGACATCTTTCGTTCTTATTCCTAACTTGTCGAAGATCAAAGACAGCTCGTTCATAAAGGCGATATTGAGATCTCTCTGGGTATTCTCAATAACTTTAGCAGCCTCTGCTACTTTGATGCTCTTGGCTTTAAAAACTCCTGCATCAACAATCGCACCATAAACAGCCGCGACTCTTGATAACGAGTCATCATCTTCTCCTGAAACAACTTTAATCACCCTCTCAAGGGAGTGCTCTCTATCACCAGGATTAATGCGCTCGGGACTGTATCCCAACTTAAAATCAACACCACGCTTTAGACCAGAAACACGCTCAATTATTGGGCCACAAATATCTTCCGTTACACCAGGGTAAACAGTGGATTCATACACAATGACAGAGCCACGGCTTATAACTTTTCCGACACTCTCTGAAGCAGAGACGAGAGGTTTTAAATCCGGACGGTTATTTGAATCTACAGGGGTAGGCACACAAACCACTAAAAATGAGCAACCTTTGAGATCCTCGAGTCGAGCGGTAAATTTTAGTTCGGATGATTTAAGCTCCTCACCTGGAGTCTCTTTGGTGCGATCGATTCCGCGACTTAGCTCATGGACTCGCTCCTCACTAATATCGAAGCCGACACATCCCTCAAATTTACGAGCAAAAGCCAACGCTACCGGTAACCCCACGTACCCCAGCCCTATCACTCCGATCTTCTCTTTAGTCATAACCGAAAGCCTTCAACACCAATTAATACAACCCAATGATTTTATTTTTTTTAGATAATTAAATCCATTCTCCTAAGCTGCGCTATCTCAAATATAAACAGCCTTAATCGCTTTCATCCTCTATCTCTGCCCCTACTAGGTCCTCAAGGATATCCTCCAAGGTAACTATCCCTGCCAATCCACCGAATTCATCGACGAGTGCGCAGATGTGCTCATGATCCTTAAACATCGCAGTAAGAACATGCCTAACTGTTGCCAACTCGGGCATTGTTTTTATTGTGTGAGCAATATCACGAAGCTGCTTATCCCCCTGATTATCAA
>CAZWGK010000045.1:4410-14618 GCA_964633685.1 uncultured Bdellovibrionales bacterium
TAACAACTGCTCTTAATATTTTAATTATTTCTTGTTGATCCATTTATTTATATATTTTATTTAAAATTTTTTATTATTTTCAATTTTTATTTATTCATCATCAACTAATTCAGCAATTCCATTTAGATTATCAAGTATTCCTTGAAGAATTTCTCTATGGGTTACATATCCAGTTAAATGGTCCGGATCAGTAGGTAGATACACTGGAACCCTGCTATATTCATTTTTGGCGATTTCATTACTCGCCTCACTAAGAGTCAGACGCTCAGATAAAGCAAACAGATTCGTTCGGGGTGTCAGGATTTCCCTCACTAAAGTTTCATCGATGCTAATAACATTTTTAATAACCTGCTCTTCAAACTCATCAATCGTTCCCTCAGTAGCTCCTAAGTTTACCAGAGAGAGAATCTCTTCCTGTGATACTTTATTCTCTGAATGTTTCGGTCCGAAATAACTGGAAACCGCGGCCGTAGCTTTAACTACAGGACCCATAACCTGGGCGATGCGAAGCCAGATAGGAGCAACAAGCAGGGCTATCTGTTTTGCATAGGCCACACCCAGAGTCTTGGGAATAATCTCACCTATTAGAAGAATTACCACTGTTAGGCAGATTGAAAATATAACCACTCCAAATTCAGACCAGATTTCTGCGGCGCGAGCCCCTGCAAAGGCAGCCCCGACGGTATTTCCGATGATGTTTAAAATCAGAATAGCTGAAATCACCCTAGACATGTCATTTTTGACCCTATCTAGAGCCTTGGCACCCTTCACATTCTGCTTTACGAGAGTTTTTGTAGTCGATACGGGCACAGCATATAGCGCTCCCTCCGATATCGAAGAGAAGAAACTAAACACAATAGAACAGATAACGATTATAATTAGGGTAGTCACAATACAACCTTGAACGTGTTACCAAATACTCTTAATCTCTAAATGTAAATACAACAAGATAGGTATTAAAGAGACCGTGCTTAGAAACTTAACTCTACTTTCATTTAAAGGTATATCAGTCAAACTACACTGGACCTTTATTTTATTTATAGTTTGGTTGGCGGTTACAAACCCAGGAAATATCGGCGACAAAGCAGCCGAGATGGTATTTATTCTCGGGATTTTCACCTGCGTAGTCTTGCATGAATATGGTCATGCCCTAACCGCAAAATCTTTTGGGATTCGCACTAGGGATATAACCCTTTACCCAATCGGCGGAGTTGCAGTTTTAGAGAAAGAGCCACGCCCAGGGCAGGAGTTTTTTATTGCTTTAGCTGGGCCCTTAGTGAACGTCGTCATAGCAACTGTCTTAGCAAACTTCTACGACCTCGATAAAATCGACGGGTTTAATTTAGAGTCTGACTTCGGTGCGAGGCTACTCGTCGCAAATATTATCTTAGTGATGTTTAACATGATTCCAGCTTATCCTATGGATGGAGGCAGGGTGCTAAGAGCTGGCCTAGGCTGTTTTCTAAGTCAATCAACAGCAACCATAGTCTCTGGTCGAATTGGGCAGTTTTTTAGCATTCTGATGGCTGGCACAGCTCTATATTTTGGTCACACGATTTTACTTCTGATCTCTATTTTTATCTTTTTACAAGCTCGAAAAGAGATTCAGTTCTGGAAGTACCGAGATCAACAACCTTTAATCTTTACATCGACTGACAATAATCGCACCGAATGAGAATTTTAATTAAATCAGCAATAGCGTGCCTCAAATTTATACCTCTGAGAGTTAGGTATAATCTAGCCTTCCTAGTTGGCACTATTCTCAACCTTATTCCTACGCGAGATAGAAAGGTAGCTCATCTTCAAATTGAAAAGATTCTCAAACACCCAGCCCCACAAGAAGTAACCAAGAAAATGTATCAGTCTCTCGCTTGCACTTTCATTGAGGCACTCTCTATAAAAGAGCTGCTTACCTCAGAGAATGTGATTGAGAACCTTACACCTGAGGTTATTAACACCTACTCAAATTTCCCCCGTGGCAAAATGATAATTACTGGCCACTTTTCTAACTGGGAACTTCTAGCTGGATTCTTAAAAAAAACTGATCCAACCCAGCTATCGGTTATCGCAAAAAATGCAAAAAATAAGACTCTTGATGAAACTCTCACAGATATTCGGGTTGATTACGGAATAAGAATTATAAACAAAGATGAAAAAAGTGGGGCCTTCAAGATACTAAAAGGCCTGAAAAAGGGTGAGGCTATGGGGGTCTTAATAGACCAAGACACTGATGTAAAAAGTGAGTTCGTTCCCTTCTTCGGACTTCCTGCAAAAACACCAGATGCCCTAATTGAGACCGCACTTCAAACCAACGCCGGCATTTTTGTGGCTTTCATAACAAGAAAAGCGCCTTTCAGGTTCACCGTCGAAATGACCCAAATTGAAGGGTTAAATGCCAAAGAAGAGATCCTTATCAGATTTAATCAGTTGCTAGAGAATAAACTTAGACAGAATCCAGAACAGTGGGCCTGGATTCACAAGCGCTGGAGAACACTGCCCACCGGAGAGACCCTCCGGACTGACGACTACATCAAATATCTCGAGAGATTATGAATCAACTCCGAATATTCTTTCTGCTCATCATCGTCCCATTTTCTACGGTAGGCTGCAAAGCCTCTATATTAAAGTGGGGTTCTCATAAATATGCTGAGCTAGCAGAGGAGCAGCTCCGTAAAAAGCATTATGACGAAGCTTGTGAGAGTTATCGCAAACACGTCGAAGCCCGACTTAAGGCAAAAGATCGACCTGAATGGGAAAACCCCTATTTTTACTATCTTATAATAGGCGATATCAGATTGCGACAAAAAAAAGTTAACGAAGCTCTTGTCGCGTATGAGTTTGCTGAGTCAAAGAAAATTGAACCGCAGTTAGTCTCTGATCGATACAGGTATGTAGCTCAGTGGTACGAAAAGGATGGCCAATTAGAAAAAGCCATGGAGATATTAGAAAAATATCGAGATAGAGATCCTCTTCTTTTTGATGCAGTCCTCGATAGAATCGCCAGAGAGCTGACTACAAAAGAGGGCGAGGCAGTCTCCCCCTCTAACTAAATCGTTGATCTATCTCTGCCCGTATAGTTTGGGATTGATTTGCATAACTGGCTCTAAGGGTGCTTTTAATTCGATCTAAATTTTTATTCCCAGTTTTCTCAACTATACGCCACAAAGCCATTACCATGGCCAACCTTACGTCATTGGATTGATCAGAAACCGCTAAATTGAGAATAGTGTCCAACCCTTCCTCCCAACCAATATTTCCGCCAACAGCTGCCGCATTTCTTAGTAAGCCATCTCTTTTTGTTCTTATAATCGGGGTGTTTTTGAATATTTCTCTAAACTGTTGGTCATCCCCTATCTTGCACACAAACTCCAAAGATATTGATGGCCCTACCCCCCTCTCTGAAAAAAACTCTGGAAGGCAGGCTCTCTTCGATATCTTGAGTGCCGAATGGTTAAACGGGCAGACCTCTTGGCAAACATCACAACCAAAAATCCAATCACCTACCATCGTAGCTTCAGTCTCTGAAAATGGGCCTCTTTTCTCGATAGTAAGGTAAGAAATACATCGACGGGCATCTAGCTGATGAGGTTTTACAAAAGCGCCAGTCGGGCAATTATCGATACACCTAGAACAGGATCCACAGCTCCCCTTCGCATCACTGTGCCCCTGCTCAGAAAATCCGACCACATTTAAGTCGGTAATAATCTCTGCCAAGAAAAAGAATGACCCTGCGCCGGGTCTGATAAGGAGGGTGTTCTTTCCTACAAATCCTAGGCCTGCCGCCGCTCCAGAGGCCCTTTCAAGCAGAGGCACTGAATCCGAAAAGCTCCTGACAGCAAAATCACCCAGGCTCTTACGCCATTCAGAGATTAGATTGGCTAATCTTATTTTTAAAACCTCATGGTAGTCTAACCCCCAGGCATAACGAGCTACCTTGCCGTGCCCTCTGGCAGTACCCCCCCTATTTTCCGAACCATAATTAATGGCGAACTGAATTATCCATTTGGCACTGGGTAGTAATCGGCACGGGTCTGATAATAAACCCGGGTCCCGATTCATATAGGCCATCTCACCAGCATAACCAGCCTCCTGCCACTCCTTTAGCCTTTCTGCATCTGCAATAAAGGGGGTGGCTCTGGTGACGCCGAAAAGAGATAATCCGGCAGCAAGAGCACTCTCTCTAATTTTTTCGAGTGATATCTCTATCATAAATTAAAAAGCACTATGGAAGAGCAACGGGTCGGATTCTTACACACTATATTTGGAATTAGCACTACTCCACTACAAACTGCTTCTCGACTAATGGAGGACCCACAACCACCGCACGTTCTAAAACTTTCTTTAGCTATCATTTTAACGTTGTTCCTTCCAGTTTCAGCTCAAATCTACTCGCTCGAGCTTGACTCAATGAGGCAAGAGATGTGGTCTAGTTTATTAATAATTGTCTTTTTTGCTTATGTTGTCTTCACCCTTTTTGAGATGATCTTCCTTCAGATGTTGGGAATAGACATGAGACTCCATCAGATGATGGCTAGCGTAGTATATGCACTCACACCCTTTATGGTGATGTTGTGGGCGGTGTACATGACCAACTATTATTTCGATGGCTCGATTACACTTGTCACCAAGCTACT
Organism: uncultured Bdellovibrionales bacterium; assembly: GCA_964633685.1. Classification (GTDB taxonomy): domain Bacteria; phylum Bdellovibrionota_C; class UBA2361; order UBA2361; family J135; genus JAWXBT01. Next base: position 9,045 of record CAZWGK010000045.1, read on the forward strand.
GACAACAAGCGGTACGATCAGCAAATCAGTAGTAGCTGTTCTTAACGTAGGGGTCTACTATGCCCTTTTTTTTGGGCTCCTAGTCTTTTCTGCCTGCATAAGGTCCGTTACAGAAGGCAACATAGTCTCAGCCATACTGGTAAGTATTCTGAGCCTCGCCCCCGGGTACCTCTGCCTTGTGCTCGGAGTTTCCCTGGCCGAAACAGCTATACCTGGCACCTTACAATCGCTTATTGAGCTTGATCAGATCTTCGATATATTGTCGAAAATAAGACAGGAATAGTTAAATTTACCTAAATTTTTATAACCTGTTGACCTCTCTATCAAAATTCGATACACCCTTAGAACCAAAGTGGCCTCATCGTCTAGCCTGGTCTAGGACGTCAGCCTTTCACGCTGAAAACACGGGTTCGAATCCCGTTGGGGTCACCACTTAAGCCATCCTCGATATAGAGAGCGCGGGTTTAATATTTTCAATGATGGCAGATAATAGATGATGTTGTCATGGCGCTTTTAAAACCAGAATTAGCTTTACCAACCAATACTCGCGCCTGGCTGAAAACTCTAGAAAGCGAACTTCGAAAGTCATTCGTATCTGATGTTGGAACGTTGCAGGAGATTCCTGAGTACCTTCTTAGTTTAGGAGGGAAAAGAATTCGCCCTGGCCTTACCTTTATGATGGCCGAACTCTTCAATCAGAGAGAGGCTACTCCCGAGCTCTTAGATATTGCGGCTGGAGTAGAATTGATTCACATGGCCACCCTTCTTCATGACGACATAATCGACCAAGCTCCAACCCGTCGCGGACAAACAAGTGCTCTGGCAAAGTTTGGTGCGACCGCTACCCTTTTATCGGGTAATTTTCTATTTGTGAGGGCATTTGGAAGATGCGCCCGCCTACCATCATTTATTATCAGACAAACAGAAGACACCTGTATCGCACTCACAGAGGGCGAGTTAATTGAGGAATCTGGAGAGTTTTCTGTTGAGAATTCGATCTCGATCGGCAGCAAAAAGACAGGCTCGCTATTTGGACTTTCTGCCTTGGCCGGGGTTTATGTTGGCTCACATTCAGAGGAGCTATCGCTAATAGCAAAAAATTTCGGAGTGGCTCTCGGCATTGCCTTTCAAATCAGTGACGATATTCTTGATGTAACCTCGACTAAAGATATCTTAGGTAAAGAGCCAGGCACTGATATCAGAGAAAAGAAACCATCGCTCGTTAATACACTTTGGATTCAATCGGGCTCAACTCTCGCTAAAAGATTACTCATTGAAAGTGACGACATTACAGAAAAAGATATAGATCTGGCATTAGCAGAGATAAAAAAATCCTCGGCTATTAATACAGCCCGACAACACGGGGTTTCAGAGCTCGACAAAGCTCGAAAGTACCTAAAGGAACTCTCAGGCAAAGCTCCAGTGAACGACTCAATACTCGGAAAACTCGACAATCTATGCAATTTTGCACTAGACAGGCTTAGCTAAATCACTGCAAAACACATCGGCAGGTGGCTATAAAACCCAATAAAATTAAGTATTTTCGCTCTATGCAACACCTTGCCCAGATTCCCCTATAACCCTCTTCGTAGTTCGAAAAGATTCAGAGCGTTAGTTCTGCTCCCGTTTTATCCCAATTTACCAGGTTCTTCTTAGGTTTAGCTCCTACCGCTAAAAACAAAAATTATTGCCTGAGAGGAATTGAAAATGTCTAGAGGTAAATTTCCTGGTGTAGATGCAGCTTATATCGTTGGAAACGGATACGTGGCTGAGAACGAGCTAATGAGAGCAATAATTCTAAGAGTTGTAGAAGATCTAAAAAAAGGCGGAGAATTTAGAGAAGACGCTGTTGCTTTCTTAGAAAGCGACGAAGATGAATACGTATTTTCATTTAAAGCAATATGTGACCATTTGGGATTTGACCCTGACAAAACCAAATACGCAATACTAAGCGCAATTGACTCAGGCCGCCGAATCAGCACCCGTCGCAGAGCTGCCTAGATCTAAAAGGATTAATGGCTATTGTACGCAGGCGTTACCGTTTGCGTACTCAGCTATCAACTTCATTAGCTCGTCCTTGCCTCTGAGTTTTTCTTTTTTTAACTGCTTCATCTCGAGCTTTTCTTCTTCGGTGAGATATCCACGATGGTCAAGTGCGGCAATTTTCTGAGCCAACTCTTTGTGTTGAACATACAACCGTCTGATTTGTGGGTTATTTGAAGCGGCTCTCTCAATTAAGGCTTGATCAATACGATCCATTAACATCTCCCAAAATAGTCTACCTGTTTAAATTTTACCGACTAGGAGGCGGTTGTGTCAAAGAAAATATTTCGACACAGATTCTAAAGCTAATGAATTGGCAAGCACTAGAACTTCCATTCTACATTTAAAGAAACTTTATTTTGAAGCTAAGAAGGTGATGTTTCTGAAATCATTACCACTCCTACGGTACGAATTATACCTAAATCCATTACCATCCCCTACGACCTGAGAGGACTGCGAACAAATAGTGCAGTGGCCCAAGATCTGTACCTCTACGTTTGGGGCGATGGACTTAATAATTTTCTTTGCAGTACTCATCGTATCCAAAAATAACTTTCCATGACGCTCAGTAAAAACTCCCCGGTCAGACATGGCGGCTACGACATCACTTTTCACCTCGTAGCAGCAACCGCCGGCGGCAGGACCAATTAAAGCTAAGTATGGTGATTGCACCGTGGCTAATCCCGTTTCTACTGCCTTATCAGCCAACCCGCGCCAACCAGCATGAACAACCGCTGCGGATTCTGGACCGACTATTATCAGAGGCACGCAATCAGCGGTCTTTATAAAAACGACAGAGGGGGTTCCTTCTTTCAAAGGAGTAGTGATTATATCCCCTTCCAAATGTGATTGACCGCCTGTGCTATGCACCACACCACAGCCGTGAACCTGCTTACACTGAATAACCCGATCAACTAATAATCGCTCCTTCAAACAACCTTCAAACTCAATACGTGTATCTGTATGGTAGGAGAAATCAATGTCACCAAAGCCGTGCTTAATACCTTGATCTAGAAGAGGCCCCCACGAAATGAATTGCCCACCGAAAGTGCTGTTTACCCAGCTCATACAAATTTTCTAAAAATTTCGACCAAAGATGTCATATCTTGTGGCATAGGAGCAGAAAATTTGAGTTCTTCACCTGAGACCGGATGTTTAAACCCTAGAGTTTCAGCATGCAGTGCTTGCCTGGCGAATGTATTAGAGGCTCTTAGCAAAGAAAAGGGCAACATATCGAAGTCCCCATAAGTCGCATCACCAATGACAGGAGAATTAATATGATTCATGTGGACTCTTATCTGATGGGTCCTTCCTGTTTCAAGCGACAACCGCACTAGCGCTCCGTAGTTAAACCTCTCCTCTACCTTCCAATTTGTTACCGCATATAGACCTCCCTCGCTCAATACAGCCATCTCTGTCCGTCTTGATGGGTGTCGCCCAAGGTTAGTTTCTATCCGCCCTGATTCATTGGAATGAACCCCACCTTCCGCTCTTGGTAAAGTTCTCACAAGCGCTAAATACTGCCGATTAGCTTTGCGTGAGGAGAACTGCTCAATTAAGCCCTTCATAGCACGCTCTGTCCGAGCTACCACTAAAACCCCTGTGGTATCTTTATCTAAACGGTGAACAACGCCCGGCCGATCTGAGGCTGAGAATTTAGAAAACGACTCGCCATATCGATGAACTAACGCATTAACGAGGGTTTTATCTTTATTTCCAGCCCCTGGATGCACTGTTAGGCCGGCAGGCTTGTTGATTACTATGATCTCAGGGTCCTCGAATAAAATACTGAGAGGAAAGTCGTATGGCAAAATCTCTCTAGGCTCTATTTCAGGTGGAGCAACAACAACGAGACTACCTATGCCAACTCTTTGAGAGGATCTGAATACTGTCTTTCCATTTACTGTAACACTCCCCTCATCGATCCACTCCTGCACTTGAGTTCGAGATATGAGCTCGAAATCTCTCTGGGTCTTTAAATACTCAAGTAAAGCCTTATCAAGGCGGTCTGGCGCTCCTTCAATCTTAAAACTAAGCTCACCTTCCATTTTTCAAACTCTCCTTGGCCTCGGCCACATCTCTCTCTATCTGTGCTTTTAACTCTTCAAGTGAGCCAAATTTCTGCTCTGCCCTTAATCTTTTCACAAATTCAACCTCGACTCTCTGACTGTAGAACTCATCGCCCTTGTAATCAAATAAATGAACCTCAAGTGCGTGCTTCTGCCCGCCGAAAGTGGGACGAACACCGATATTTGATACCCCATCGTATACTTTTCCGGCCACGATGATTCGGACAGCATACACTCCATTATCAGGCATTAAATTCTTCCCAACATGAATATTGGCCGTCCGAAACCCTATTTGACGCCCACGCTTATCTCCGTCAACTACTCGGCCTAAGACTGAGAACGGTCGACCCAGGGCCGCGGTGACGGTTGCAAAATCACTGTCTGATATGTTCTGTCTAATAACTCGTGAGGCCAATTTAGAGTTTTGATCTTTTATAAAATCAACAATAGTTACTCCAACGCCGAGTTTTTTGGCGAAAGTTTTTAGGAATTCAAGATTCCCTTTTCTATCTTTACCGATAGCGGTATCAGGCCCTAATACCAGATGTCGCACTCGACACTTATCTAACCAGTAATGTCTGAAGTACTCCTCGGCCGTTAGATTTGAGAGCTCACTGCTAAACTTTACCTCTGCCAAAACATCAACTCCCGACTCTGTGAGTAGTGATATTTTCTTTCTTACTGCAGTGATTGGTCGGAAATTAACTCCAGACAAGATCTGACTCGGATGCGGATAAAAGCTCTGAACAATCGAGACACAGTTAGGAACTTCCGACTTGATTTTTTTTAAGGCATCTAAAAGATGTTGATGGCCTCGATGGACCCCATCAAAGTTACCTATGGTCAGAACGCTAGCTGACCAATCAGGCTTAAAATGTTTATTTATTCGAACTAGTCTCGTACTCACAGTTAAAGGGATTTTAACCGACCCTTGGCATTCTGTGAATATGTAGAACCTGGATACGATGCAATTAACTTTTGTAGGGTTAATTTTGCAGAATTTTTGTCAGATAACTTCACAAAAACCTCTGCCTGCCGAGAAAGTGCAGCGGGAGCAAATGCATCCTTAGTAAATGAGGAAGCACATTCATGATAAGCACCCAAAGCCTTCTCTAATGTCCCAAATAGCTCGTGTGATAAGCCGAGCCAATATAGGTAATAAGAGCGGGCTCCGTTTGTTGCTATCGCTTTGTCCAAACTGTCTATCGCGGATTTAAACTTTCCACCCCTCACACTAACTAACGCCTCGGCTAGTAGCGTATCGGCCTGGGAGTCGGCTAATCTCTCCGTTAATTCAAGCTCAGCGATAGGCACTCCCACCGGAGGTGGCAATCGCCTAGAAACAGAGCTTATCTGCTCAGACATTGAGGTGAGAGATGCTTGCCGATGCTCCAACTCATCCATACGCCCATTTAAATCTCTAATTTCAAATGGAGTTGCGCCACTAAATACACCACTGTTA
>CAZWGK010000046.1:0-4645 GCA_964633685.1 uncultured Bdellovibrionales bacterium
ATGTTCCACGTGGAACACTACCCGTTGGCAACCATTTTCGAGGGCCGAAAGACTCTCTCATCAAGCTCTTGAGCCAACCGGTGATAAGCAGTAGACCCTGAGGACCCCGCGTCATAGAGGCATATTGGCTTACCATGGCTTGGCGCCTCTGATAACCTAACGCTACGAGGGACTACGTTCGTAAACATCCTCTCGCCAAAATAGGCTCGAGCCTCCTCTTCTACTTGGGTCGACAATTTAGTCCTGGAGTCGTACATAGTCAAAAACACACCTAAAATGTCGAGCCCGGGGTTAAATGTTTGGGTTACAAAGGATACGGTCTCCAGTAATGACGAAACCCCCTCCAATGCGTAATATTCAGCTTGAAGCGGAATGATTACAGAATCCGCGGCCCCCAAAGCGTTCAATGTAAGTATTCCTAAAGATGGTGGGCAGTCTATAATCGTGTAATCAAACTCGTCTTTAAGGTCCTTAAGCTGGCTCTTCAGGATTAACTCCCTGCCAGGGGTCTTCCCTAGTTCTACTTCAACACCGATTAAATCCTTTGTGGATGCGGCTATCCTTAGAGTGGCCAGCTCCTTGTATGGAGTGCTCTTTAGTATGGCTGACAAAGCTACTCGACCAAAGAATACATCGTATAGGTCCTCGCCCTCCTGATCCTTTTCAATCCCTACCCCACTCGTAGTGTTTCCCTGGGGGTCGAAGTCTATGAGAAGAACTCTCCTCCCCATCATAGCCAACTCTGCGGCTAAATTCACTGAGCTGGTAGTCTTCCCAACCCCACCCTTTTGATTTGAAACAGCAATTACTCTCCCCATTTGCACCTCTCTGATAAGCTCCAAGAAAACTTGTTTAGGTTCGAAACACCTCCCGAGGTATCATTTTTTTTCGCCCTACTACAAATGATTTAAACTAAATTTGGACAAAAAATGTTCCACGTGGAACATTTTCGAGTTACATGAGATTACTCCCCAGCCGTATCAATAGTTTATCAATCAAGAAAAGTCAGTTTCAAAATAGCACGCCGTATCATTTAAGCCCCTACCCCAACCCCCTGCCTCTCCTTGAATACTAAAATTTGTTCCACGTGGAACAAATGAAGATTATATTCAGTGTTGTCAGCTACTTAGATCTCTTGAATAAAATATACTTTTTATAAGGTCCGATATCCCTTTAAATTTCAGCCTCTTGGAAAGCAGTATTATGAAATGGGAAATAAATACATTATTGCGGCTTGAACCTTATTCAGATAGTCAGAGAGGTATGAGTACCGATCTAAAAAGCTTAATCACCCCAACAATTAAATACTGCCTAAAAAAGGGTCTGACAGTAAGAGAGTTGCTTGAGGCCGCCCGAGAGGCATTCGTTGTTGAGGCTAGCCAAGAGGTAGCTCAGGGAGGCGAGAAGGGTAATGTGAGCAGAATCTCCGTGATGACCGGATTACAACGCCCAATTGTTAAGTCATGCCTTTCTAAAGAAATAGAGCCAAAGGCGAAGAGTCTTGCCGAAAGGGTTATCGAAGCATGGCGCGAAAATAAAAGATTTAAAAACAAGAACAATCAACCAAAAACTCTGAGCCACGAAGGTGACCGGAGCGAATTTGCTAACTTAGTGAGAACAGTCAGCAAGGACATCCACCCTGGGACTGTACTATTCGACCTAACTCGTCGTGGCCTGGTAGAGGCAACAGGGGACGGCTTAAAGCTCCTAACCAAAAAGAGTAAAAATCAGACCTCAGATACAATTGATCACGTAGCGGAAGAGGCCCACGACTTTATCGCTGCAATGCTGGGCAACCTCGAGGCAACCGCGGAAACTCCTCCCAACTATCAGAGCAGTAGCACCTTCGACAATATTGACGCAGATGATATTGCCGCCGCCCGAGAGATAATTAACTCTGAAATGTCCGCTTTTCAGGATCGGCTCGAATCAGCCTTATCCCCATTCGACCTGGATGCTAATCCAGACCCGAATAAGAAGGGTGGTAAGCGGCTAGTTGTGGGATTATATTCAAAAACCACCTAACTAACCACCAAAGGTGGCTATCTCAACTCGATACTGCAACCATGAGCGAATTGTGACAGAGCCGGTCCGAATACTAAAACAATTCTCAAAATATTCTTCTCCTAACACTATCTCCGCGTTAACATCGGTGCACATTAATTAAATAAGATAATTATGCTGAAAAAAATAAGTTCCACAGTTAAAGCACTCGGATTAACAATCGCGGTTTTAATACCCCAAAAATCATCAACTCAGGAGAATGCTATGCCTTCATCTCTTTACGAACTTGAAGCCAAAAATATTGAAGGCGAAGTGATTAAGCTATCGCAGTTCAAAGGGAAGGTCGCCCTAATAGTGAATGTTGCCTCCAAGTGTGGCTTTACCTCACAGTACGAAGGCCTTGAAGAACTGTATAGAAAGTACAGCGATAAGGGTTTTGTAGTGCTGGGATTTCCGAGCAATGACTTTATGGGTCAGGAGCCCGGTAGCGATGCCGATATAAAATCTTTTTGTAAAACCACCTATGATGTAACCTTCCCACTCTTCAGTAAGGGTCCAGTAACTGGAAAGGATAAACAACCCATTTTTCAATACCTCACTGAGGGTGGCCCCAAAGAGCTCCAAAGCTCAGTAAAGTGGAACTTCGAGAAGTTTCTAGTAAACAAGGACGGGGTTCTTGTTGACCGTTGGCGCTCGTTCACAGGCCCCTCAAGCTCCGACATCGCTAAGAAGATAGAGGAGCTGTTAACCGAGTCAAAATCATAAAGAGGGTTGAAAACTTATGGCTATAGGACTCCTAGGCTTATGTATAATTTCTACATTTATGACAGCACTGTGGGGCTATCAGTACATAAAGCGAGATGCAGGTATTGTTGATGTTGGCTGGGCCTTAAGCCTGGGGATTCTTTCGGCCACATATTGGTTTTTCGGGCAGGGGGAGGAGACTCGGAGACTAGTCACTACTTGTCTCGTGATTCTCTGGTCGTTACGGCTCGGGTTGTATCTGTTATTCAATAGAGTAATCGGCAAAGAAGAGGACGGTCGATACAAGGCTCTGCGTGTACACTGGGCTGAGCGACAACATCTCTACTTTTTCCTGTTTTTTCAGGCTCAGGCTCAGTTAGCAGTGCTTCTCTCCCTGCCAATGATTTTGGTAGTGAACGACAAGACCCCGTTTGGAACAACGCTAGACATAATTGCAGTTGCATTTATGACACTAAGCTTGTTGGGCGAGTCTATTGCTGATTACCAATTGGCAAAATGGAGAAAAAACCCAGCCCACAAAGGTCAGACATGCAGAGCGGGCCTATGGAAATACAGCCGACATCCCAACTATTTCTTTGAGTGGCTTCATTGGTGGTTTTATGTTGCGATAACAATTCATCTGCCGCTGGGCTGGCTCTCTCTGGGTCTACCAGCCCTGATGTTATATTTTCTTTTAAGAGTAACTGGCATTCCTTATACCGAGATGCAGGCGATACGGAGTAGGGGAGATGACTACAGGCATTACCAACGAACCACTAGTGCTTTTATCCCGTGGTTTCCCAAAAAAGGTTGATAATAATAATGGCCAGAAAAGGTCTCAGACTGTCTATCTAGAGACTCCTATTTCAAGAAGAATCAAATTAACGGGGAGTCGATGCAATCTCGGTTCGTTGATAATAAATCGGCCCACCTTGAGAATCTCCTGCTTCATCATCTAGAATTATATCATCCTCTAAAATTACCCCACAGGAGATTAGCTCGCCTGATACTGCATATATACAGAATCTATGAGAAGTACATTCACAGAAGTTTCTTACAAAATCCTCCTGCTTTAGCACTAAAACACCATAGCTATTCCCGCGAGGAGGTGTGGCTATTTGAAGCCCCTCAGCACCGCCCGCCATGCATAAAGATTTTACCTGGTCACTCTTAGGAAAGGTGGCTGGGTCGTTAGGACTTGGCATCAGTGGCAAAGGAAGACTACCTGGTCCAGGAGTAACATTTGGATCCCCTACCTGCTCTGTTCCCAATTTTGAATAACAGAGCTTTTGTTCATAAACTATCGTAGCAGGTGCAGACCCGAAGTCTTCTCTTTTTGAGAAAACATTGTATTTTGCGCATTCCTTATCAAAGGCCTTTAATTGATCAACAACACCTCTTCTAAAATTTAGTTCGTGAGCGTCACTCATCAATGAGTGCCCTTCGCAGGCGACCTCAAATACCTCACCGATTTTATCACACACCTTATCGCTCCCGAGAGTCATTCCATCGGTGATAAACATATTAATTGGAAAACTGATACGGAAACCGAGCGGTAAGTAAATCCCCGTGAGGGTGTATGGATCTTGGGCTGTAACTATATTTGCCGATGACCCGACTAAAACGAGCCCACAAATAACTACTCTTAAAGTCGATCCAAAAACATGTCTTAGAACAGCCATACATCACCGTCAGGGATTAGATTTTCCACGACAATAATACAGTCTCACGAAATGCTAATCTATTTAACAAAAGCCGTGCCAAATAAGTCATCCCTATCAGCTAGTTATAACTATTTTTGATATTTAATTTAAACAACACTGCCAACATCATAACGAATAAGATTATTAATCAGTTAGCCTCTACATTTTTTGCCTAAAATATGGTCTAACCCTCT
>CAZWGK010000046.1:4655-12508 GCA_964633685.1 uncultured Bdellovibrionales bacterium
CCAACTGCCGGATTGGTTAATTCGCCTGGGGATAAAGGCCCTGTGTCATTACCGTTTATTTCTTGTAAAGAGAGCGAATTGCGAGGATGAAATTGCCGCCAAGAGGCAATTTGTAAAGTTCCTCTCTTCAGGACCAATCGCTGTGGAGCAGAAAGCTGCCAATGAGCAACACTATGAACTCCCACCCGATTTCTTTGGTCTCGTGTTAGGCCCCCACCGCAAATACAGCGGTAGTAACTTCCTATCAGATGGGATGAGCCTTGAAGAAGCAGAACTACTGGCTTTAACTCAACTAGTAGAGAGAGCTGAAATCAAAGATGGCATGTCCATTCTCGAGTTAGGGTGTGGCTGGGGTTCGCTATCATTATTCATGGCAAAAAAATTTCCTAACTCAAATATTGTAGCAGTGTCTAACTCTACACCTCAGAGACTTTTCATTGAGAGTGAATGCGCAAAAAGAGGGATTAAAAATTTAAAAATAATCACTAGTGATATTTCAAATTTTTCTCCTGACTTTAAAATTGATCGAGTCATCTCGATTGAAATGTTTGAGCATCTTAGAAACTACCGTGAGATGTTCCGTCGAATAGCCTCTTGGCTAAACCATGATGGTAAACTTTTCTTGCATATATTCTGCCATCGAAACTCGCCTTATCTATTTGAAACAACAGGCAAAACTGACTGGATGGGTAGATATTTCTTTACCGGCGGTACCATGCCTAGTGATGACCTCTTTTATTTCTTCCAAGAGCATCTAGTTATAGACGAGCACTGGCGAGTCAATGGCCGCAATTATGGACTAACGTCCGAGGCTTGGTTGAAAAATATGGATAGCAATATTGATGCTATTAGAAAGATTTTCTCCTCAGTCTATGGAGGAGAATCTGAGATATGGCTACAGAGATGGCGGATGTTCTTCATGGCGTGTGCCGAACTCTTCTCTTTCCGCGGCGGGAATGAGTGGTTTGTCTCTCATTACTTACTCAAGAAAACTGGAGCTGATTAAGTGAACAATCCCACCCTAAAAGTAGCCGTCGTCGGCGGTGGAGTCGCTGGCATTGTCTCTGCACACCTAGCAGCCAAAAACCATCAGGTAACTATATTCGAAAAAAATGACTATCTGGGAGGACACACCAGCACTATTACTATTCCATCAGGACCTGACGCTGGGACTCCGGTTGATACTGGCTTTATAGTTCTAAATGATAAGACTTACCCGAATTTTCACGCGTTTCTGGAAGAGCTGAACGTCCCTTGGCGTTGGAGCGATATGAGCTTCGGATTCCACTCGGATCTCACGGGATTAAACTATGCCGGAACTGATTTAAATGGACTATTTGCCGATCGTATCAATTTTATTAAACCTTCCTTTTACTGGTTTTTGTGGGAAATTAAGAGATTTGTAACCTCTGCCCTGAATGCCCTTGAATCACATGAGCTGTCAGGTCGGACTGTCGGTGAATTTGCTCTAAAGCATGGTCTCTCCGAGTCTTTTCTAAGAAACTATCTGTTCCCGATGGCCGCCGCTATTTGGTCCTCGCCAACTGAGGATATTAGGCAGTTTCCCGCTGAGACATTAATACATTTCTTCAAAAATCATGGTCTTCTTTCATTTACAGACAGACCAAGATGGCAAACGGTAATAGGTGGAAGCCGATCGTACGTGGATGCCTTTAAGAAAATATTTCCGGGGACTATAAAATTAAACTCTAAAATAAAATGTATAAAAAGAACATCATCCTCAGCGGCCGTTGTGCTGGAAGATGGCACAGCAGAAGATTTTGATCTTGTGGTTTTGGCGAGCCACGCCGATGAGGCCCTAAAGTTGCTAGATAACCCAACCCCTCGCGAACAAAGGTTATTAAATCCTTGGCGCTACCAAAAAAATTTGACGATCTTGCACACTGACACAAAAGTAATGCCCCCAAATCTCCGTGCCTGGGCCTCTTGGAATTTTAGGGAAGAGCGGTCTTTTGACTCTAAATTACCAGTTTCTATGACCTATCATATGAATAGATTGCAAGGCTTAAGCGTTCAAAATCAGTACTGCGTGACTCTCAATACTAATATGGATTTATCGCCCACTAGTATAATAAGGGAATTTAACTACACTCATCCTGCGTACTCCCTGGAATCGGTTTCGACTCAAGTTGAATTAAACGCCACTACATTTGAAGACGGCGTAGCCTTGGCAGGTAGTTACTTCGGATATGGTTTTCATGAGGATGCAGTCAAATCAGCAGTACGATTAAAAGATGCGTTTATAAAGAATCATCGATGAGTAATTCGATCTTCTGCGGTCAAGTCATGCATCACCGACTAACCCCGGTGGATCATGTCTTTAACTACCCGGTGACCAATCTTTTTATCAATCTATCTCAACTACGAGAGCTGGAGACTGGCAAGATTTTGGGTATCAACCGAAGGGCGATACTATCGCTATATGAGAAAGATTACCTTGAAAACAATTCCCTACCTTGGCTGTCCAAAATCCAGGGATATCTCCCCTCGGTTAAAGACAGAATCTCTGAGGTAAGCATCTTAACGTCTCCCAAATTTCTCGGTTATGCTTTTAACCCGGTATCTTTCTATTTCTGCTTTGAGCAGGGTAGCAAACTTTTAGCAGTGCTTGTGGAGATTAATAATACGTTCGGAGAACGACACGTGTATGCAATTACAGACTTCCAGGGAGAATCCCTACAAACTGGCCTAACGGCATCTCACCATAAGCAGTTTTATGTCTCGCCATTTAACGATTTAAGCGGCAATTACGAATATAAATTTAAATTATCCGATAACTTACTTGAGGTAGGTTTAAATATTAGCAGGGATAACCAAATCGTATTTCGCTCAGGAATTAAGGGCTCCCTGGTTCCTTTTACTAGAAGATCGCTTTTCGATAAGGTAATGTGGCATCCGCTAAAGCTCTGGTCAGCCTTGCCACTGATCCTGTGGCAGGCGGCAAAATTGTATTATCATAAAAAACTACCTGTGAAACACAAACCGATTCCAGCCCACGAAATGACATTTGTGACGACTGAGCCAGGCCTGCTTGAAAAAATCGCCATGGCTGGAATTTTTAAATTTCTGGAACACATCAAAATAGGGTTAATCTCTATCGAGCTGCCGAATAAAGAGCATCGCCAATTTGGAGATCCAACATCACAGGAACGGGGCGCCTTAGTTGTTCACGACTATGAATTCTTTAGAAAAGTACTCCTAAACGGCGATATAGGCTTCGGCGAAGCCTATACAGAAGGGCTGTTTGATACACCTGATTTAACGCAGCTTTTAACGGTATTTATCAAAAACGAGCGCGCCCTAGAGGAACAGCCCTCACTTTTTAGTAAAATTGGAGAATTAAGAAATCGCATCGCTCATTTGAAGAGAAAGAATACACCGAAGAAAAGCCTAGAAAATATCAAAGCTCATTATGATTTGAGCAACGATATGTTCAAACTCTTCTTGGACGACACGATGATGTATTCCTCTGCGATTTATCCGGAGCCAACAAGCACCCTTTATGAGGCTCAGATATGCAAGATTCATAAAATAATCGAGAGAGCTGAGATCAAATCGACAGATCATCTTCTAGAAATAGGATCAGGTTGGGGTGGTTTTGCGATTGAAGCTGCGAAGCAAACCGGCTGCAAAGTAACCACAATTACCCTCTCTGTAGAGCAGAAAAAATTAGCAGAGGAGAGAATTGCTGCCGCAGGACTTACGGAGAAAATTGAGGTACGTCTTATCGATTATCGCCATGTAGAGGGCACTTTCGATAAAATAGTGTCTATAGAAATGATTGAAGCTGTCGGTAAAGAGTTTCTTGGAGATTACTTCTCCGCTATTTCCCGACTTCTTAAACCAGGCGGAAAAGCGGTCATCCAAGCTATCACAATCCCCGATCAGCGATACTCCCGATACTGCCGTGGGGTCGACTGGATTCAAAAGCACATATTCCCAGGATCCCATATCCCTTCACTTGGGGCTCTTTTACGAGCAATATCCAAGAGAACAGATCTCCTTGTTTATGAGGTGGCCAGCATCGGCTTACACTACGCTCGCACACTAAATGAATGGCGGCAAAGTTTTAACCATGCCTCGGGCACTTTAAGCCAAAATGGATTTAATGAGGAATTTCAAAGGGCTTGGAACTACTATTTCGCCTATTGCGAAGCAGGTTTCGCCACATCTGCTTTAAATGATATCCACCTAGTGCTAACGAAGCCAAAAAGCGGTACTCTAGTACCGTAAAATTACTTTTGGCTTTGAATAGAACAGGACATGATGAACACAGGCGTATCAACGCTCGAAGCAGCGGCTCAAGATAATTATGGAATCACAAAGCGTTTGCCCTTTATTGGCGTGCACCTAGCAGCGCTATCAGTATTTTTTGTTACCCCATCTTGGACTGCAGTGGGTGTCTGTGTTGCGCTCTATTTCATAAGAATGTTCGGAATCACTGGTGGATATCACCGGTATTTCTCTCACAGGTCTTATAAAACTGGTCGCTTCTTTCAATTTATCCTCGCAGCCCTTGGTGCTTCCTCTGCTCAACAAGGGCCACTATGGTGGGCAGGACATCATCGCCACCACCATCAGCATTCAGATACCCACGAAGATATTCACTCTCCTGCAATCAAAGGTTTGTGGGAGGCACATGTCGGCTGGCTATTCTGTTCAAAATTTGAACCAACCAACTACTCAAGAGTTAAAGATCTGGCTAAATTTCCAGAGTTAATGTTCGCGGAAAAATGCCACTATATATTCCCAATTCTTCTCGGTGTCGCCCTGTTTTTTACTGGTGAATTCTTGGGCACAAATTACCCTAGTTTAATGACTAATGGTGCCCAGCTCCTAGTGTGGGGATTTTTTGTAAGCACCGTTCTTCTTTATCACGGCACCTTCTGCATCAATTCGCTTGCTCACTTACTGGGCAAAAAAAGATTCGTTACAGGGGATGACAGCCGTAACAGCTTCATCCTTTCCATGATCACCCTTGGAGAAGGCTGGCACAACAATCACCACCGTTTCCCTTCTGTTGAGAGACAAGGAATTTATTGGTGGGAAATTGATATTACCCATTACATCTTAAAGGGATTCGAGAAGCTCGGCCTTATCTGGGATTTGGTTGAGCATCCAAAGAGCGCCTATGTTGAAGACGCCGTCGCTAACGCTTAATATCGCAGCGTTAAACTTTGTATGGTTTGCAGCTGTTTTGGGCGCGGCGAAGGGATTGTATTGGCTCGGACCAGTATCTTTAATACTCAGCCTTTACCTTCAGTTTAAAGATAATCTAAAGAATCTCTCTCTACTTAAATTCTTTATGATCGTTGGAGTGATTGGCTTCTTGTCTGACTCTGCAATGATATTAACCGGCGCTATTTCATTTGAGTGCTGCTCTCTGTTGCCTCAAAATTATCCCTTATGGATGTTGAGTCTGTGGATCTCATTTGCCACAGCTTTATTTTCCTCTCTAGCATGGCTACGCACTAAGCTTACTCTTGGCTCTATCGTCGGCTGCATCGGTGGAGCCTTGGCATATTACGGAGGTTATAAATTAGGTCCGATATCTCTGGCTACTGACACTCAAAACGCTCTTTTAATAATCGGAATGATCTGGGCAATCGCAATGCCACTCATTTCATTGGTGCACTTAAAACTCTTTCCTAAGTAAAAATTAGGAATTAACGTAAAAGCATGAATATCCCATCATTACTTACAGGAATAATAATCGGCTCACTCCTTACTGCTGGGGGTTTTATTTATTATTTCGTGATTAAGGTAGCTAACGAAGCCAAGCAAAAAGAGAATTATACTCCGCCAACTGGGAATCCAACAAAAAAATAGTTAGAAAAATATGGTAGCGAAAAACATTACTCTCAGCTCAAACACTCAATTTTCGAAAGGACAAGTTGAGGTTCTTGAGTTCTCTGAGACGGCAAGAATCAAGAGAGGAACCATCGCTTTAGTGCTCGGACTACTACTAACAGCTATCTCTGTTTTTGTTCCCGTCCTTCATATTTTTCTAGTTCCAATCGGTCTAATTATTACAATTTTAATTTCTCGCTCACGATTTAAGACCTCGGCTCTAATATTATCAGGCGAGGGGACCTGCCCAGCTTGTAGTGCGCCATTTCGGATTATGAAGCGGAAATATCTCTTTCCTTTCAGCGATATCTGCGAAAAATGCTCACGAAATATAGGAATTTCTCCCGAAACTGGGGCATAAAGACCCCGCATCCTGGCTCTCAGTCAAAATTAGCAGCTTTTCAGATACTCCTCGATGAGTCCTTCTCATAACTACTTCATAGCGAATTTGAGGGGACATTATGATAGAAGTAAAGCAGCCGCCAGTTGGTGGTGGCACTGATTGTATAGAGCCGACCGATGATGGATTCAATCCACAGGTCACAGTCCATTCTGAGAAGCATACAGCTCAGATCCTTACCCGAGACCAAGAAAAAACCATCGAAATATTCGACAAGTTTATCGATTATAAATTCTCAATATCAACAACCGGCACAATAGAGTCAGGGCTGACCAGCCAAGAAGCGAGTCAACAACTTATTGCCGCTAAGAGTATTGCCCTTGGCGATATTCACGGCAGCTACGAAAAACTAGTTGAGACCCTGATTACTGCCGGGCTTGCGACTATGCCATCAGACAAAGCTGAGCAATTTGTTAAAATTTCGGGGGAATTTGAGGATTTGGTAGCCAAAAACCCGCACATCTCCGAGCTTACGGTTAGAGAGCAAGCAAAACGGATGCACGCTCAGCTAAGCGAACTGCTTGAGGCGATTACCTGGATTGGCGGAGAGAATAGGCAGCTTATTCTCTTAGGAGATTTATTAGCCGACCGAGGAGTTACGGACACTCTGACCCTCCAACTTCTAAATAGATTAACGAAAGAAAATCCAGAAAGATTTATAAAGCTAACCTCAAATCATGATCACTGTGCGATTCATTATCTCTTAACAGGGAAAATACACCAGTCGATGCTCAGTAAAACACCCGTCTCGTTTGCTGAGAGTCAGGTAAGAGCTTTCAAATTGAGTGATAATCAAGACCAGTTAAGGGGCGACTATCTTGAGCATATAGCTAGCTTAAAATTGATGCATTACGACCGAAATGCAAAATCTCTTTATGCTCATGCTCCGATTAAGCCCGAGAACATTAGATTCCTAATAAATGAACTTAAAGAGTTTAATTACTTAGGGAAGGATTTTGAATATGAGCACATAAATTCCGATACAATTCAAGATTTCGTCGAACTTGCCAATCAATTCTATCAGGACTCAGTCCTATTCCCCTTTGAGTATAATCTTAAATCTTTAAACCCACGGGTCGAGCAATTAGTTAACTCAGATCCAGAGGGCTTTGTTTGGCCAAGAACAAAATATCAAAAGATAAACGAGCTGCCGACGCTCAATGGCGCAGTGGAGATTATGATTCACGGCCATGCATCTAACTCTCGGCATTCATCTCCATTCTCGATCGATTTTATCAACGATAAAAACTCGCCGATTCTTGAGGATCTTTCAGACATTTTATTCTCAGCAATCTGCCTAGATAACGAGGTTAGGAAAACACCGGGCAAAAAAACCCCAGACAGCAACTCTTACTTATTTATGATCAAAGATACTGGCCTACGAAGATCTCTTACATAGATATGAGCCACTTTATGCAATTATCCTGAACAGTTAAAACAGCTCATTTTGCGGGTGACAATCAAGGAAACTCCTCTCAAAAAACTTTAATAACCTTTAGGGTAAAGGCTAATTCAAGGTTTTTATGTCGACAAACTTATCTTTGCAGTCTGCTACTAATACTCTGTTAAGTTCTACAGTTGC
>CAZWGK010000046.1:12518-14566 GCA_964633685.1 uncultured Bdellovibrionales bacterium
TACAAATAATCGGGGAATCTCTCGATTATCACTATTCTATAATCACCCCCCAAGAAAAGACTTCAGGGTTACGGTATGATCGTATTCAGGACAAAATCAATGATGCAAAAAGTATCTGTCTCGGAGATCTACATGGGAGTTATGAAAAACTAGTTGAAACTCTCATAACTACGGGATTAGCAACCATGCCGAAGGAGAGTGCTTTAAAATTCGTAAAAGCATCGAAAGAATTAGAGGAGTTGGTCTCAAACAATCCTTATTTAGAGACAATTACCCCTCAAGAACCCCCAAAAAGTGCCTTTGAGAGGCTAATGGAGCGCGTATTTAAGACTCCTCAAAAAGAGTGCCCAACAGCGATAGCCCAGGCAAAACTTTTACAAAGCGATCTAATTGAATCCTTAAAGACTATGCGGTGGACTGGAGCAGAGGGACAAAAACTAATCCTAATAGGAGACATGATAGGAGACAGAGGGGTCTCAGATACACTGACACTCACAGTGTTATCGCATCTCAGCAAAGAAGATCCTAATAGACTTATAAGAATCGCCTCTAATCACGATCACTGTGCCGCTAACTTTCTATTAAATGGCCAGCGCACTATGAATCATGATGAGTCTCAAGCTCGGGCCTTAAAGCTCTCAGATAATCATACAGAGCTCAGAGAGCTGTACCTAAATCACCTCAAAGAATTAAAGTTATTGCACTACGATAAAAGCTCAAAAACCTTATATTCCCACGCGCCAATTACCCCAGAGAACTTTGAATCCTTAATCGCAAATCTTAAAGAGGAAGGATTTATAGACCAGGAGCTTGGCTACAACGATATTAATGATAATACCATTGAGGAATTCATCGAAATCGCCAATCAATTCTACAAAGAAGTCGTTACTTTTCCATTTGAGAATGGATTATCCGGATTTGACCCGATTGCTGAGCAGACGCTAAATGAATCCAAAGACGGATTCTTCTGGAAAAGATGTCAGTATTACAATTCAAAGGATCTCCCCCTTGTTAATCAGGGAGTAGAAACAGTGGTCCATGGGCATGACAAGAGCTCAGGTGTTGATTCGCCTTTCTCAATCGATCGAAGAAAATATGAGGGTGAAATAAAAACTAAAGTTGTAAATCTCGATAATACAGTCAGAAAGAGTCCTGGCTTCGAAAACACAGAGAATTGCCGACTGTTTGTTCAGTAATTACTGTTCTCTTAGATAGCCCCAGTTGTGCATTCTATCAGTATCTTCAACCCATCGATCCCCAATATCAGTCCGATAATACATGTTCGGAATAATGATATTCTTGATACGTGAATATGCCTGGGCCTGGGCTTGCTTCATTGTAGATCCCACGCCCACCACAATCAGCACAACGCCTGAGCTACCAGCCAAGAACCACTGTCCATTAACATTCTTAACATCTTCAATGTGAATCCCTTCTCGCTGTGGCTTTTTAAACAGAATCGCCGCATCCTTAGAGTATGTCTCAAAGGTGTTCTCATCATCAAAAGGGTAGGGTGGTACAACAATTCTCACACCTACTTGGAATCCAGCTTTTCCCTTGAATTTTTTAATGCCTCTAGGCAGCTCATATAGAAGCTCACCCATGGGTGTGGTTAACCCTTCCTGCTGAATCGAGATTGTTGGGTATCCGAAACGAGCTGTAAATTCGAGCGGATAAATTCCGTTTCCATTTACGATACAGTTAAGATCAATATACCCCACATATCCTTCCTCTTTCAGCTTACCCTCCATCTTTTTTAAAGTCAGATTGAAGAGCCTATTAGGTTCACTCCAGAACATCATCGTTCCCATTTCCCCTGTAGATGGGCCAATATTTCCAGGAAATAACTTCTTGTTTTCAAAATTAACGTTTATTGGAGTTACAAACTCCTGGCCATTAAAGAACGCACCAACAGCAACCTCTACTCCATTAACTCTTCGCTGAAGCTGAAATATTTTCACCTTGTCGGACCAGATCTTTTTGTAAGCCTCCAACATCTGGATAACGTCTTTGCCGTCATCTTCTTCGCCGATAAATAAAAGTCTCTT
>CAZWGK010000047.1:0-1191 GCA_964633685.1 uncultured Bdellovibrionales bacterium
TATTACTATTAGCATTGTTCATGAATCAGGCACCTGAAGCTCCTAAAAGGAAGGCTCCTCCTGTAAAGCCGAAGAAAATCAGCGCTGGTGGCGCTGGAACAGCTGAGGCCTACGAAGACCTAGTAACAACCTTTGCTCAGGATCTAAAAGTTCTTCAGGATAGCGTAAAGCAGATTCAAACCGATAACAACAACAGAGAAAAGCAGTTTCAGGACTATGATGCCAAAACAGCTGCAATCTTCACAAAGATTCTAGAGCGAATGAACTCAGGAGAGTTGGGAGGTGGCACTCAAAATGTTGGTATGAGTAATACCTCAGGATCGATGGCCCCTGTTGATGTTGAAACAAGCGATACCATGGCTAATCCTAATCAAGCCGGGTCCTTTGCTCCAGCCTCTCAGGAACTTGAGCCTTTTGGTCTTGATAATTCTGAACCAGCACCTCCGCCACTACCACCACGAGAAAAATCAGCATTCGTCGCAGTCGGTGATTCCGTGAGGGTAAAACTTTTAGCTGGCGTGAATGCTCCAACTGATGGAACACCTTATCCGGTCGTTTTCAAGCTTCATGATGATATCCTTGGACCTGATGGTTCAAGACTACCATTAGGCGAGGCACGTTTAATTGCAGCCGCACAGGGTTCTCTATCAGATTCCAGGGCCTTGTTTCGCTTAACTGACCTATCAGTTCGCCTGCCAGACGGTCAAAGACGAACTTATAAAGTTGATGGTTGGGTCGTTGGAGAAGACGGCATAAGAGGTATGAAGGGGCGGTTAATTGACCATCTTGGTAAAGCGATTGGTGCCGCAACTGCGATAGGGGCCTCAAAAGGAGCTACTGAAGCACTCAAAGCAACGCAAACAACAAATTTTCTATCAGATGATGGCTCGATAACCCAATTAGCAAGTGGCGACACTGCCTCTCTTTTAGCTACAAGCGCGTTAGCAGGAGGCCTCGGTGGTTGGGGTGAGATTATTAAAGATAGAATCAGCCAACTGGTTCCACATGTTGAGGTTCTCTCTGGACGTGAGGCTACAGCCGTATTTGCAAAGTCTATCGTTATAGATGGCCTATTCGAAGCCATGGAAGACGATGGTGCCGGATTGGCTTCGCTAGATTAAATTTTTTTAGGAGTTAGTTATGACTAGGTTAATTAAATTAGGTGCTCTAGTGGCAATGGTAGGTATCCTC
>CAZWGK010000047.1:1201-14446 GCA_964633685.1 uncultured Bdellovibrionales bacterium
TCTCAGGGTGCACAACTATTGGCGACCAACTTAACCCCTTCCAGGATTCTACTGATCCTATAGCTTTCAAGGGTGATAGGAATGATAAAGCTCTAAACGAAACAGCCGAAAAACAAGACCGTGCGCGAGAAGCATTGGAGTCTATGGCTAGTTATCGCCGTGCTCAATATCCACAACCAGTTGATCCAGTCGTTCAGCCAGCGGTAGTTAGATTAATGTGGATCCCTGATCATCTTAATAAGAGTGGGGATTTAGTTCCTGCTCACTATTATTATCTAAAAGTCTTAAATGATCGTTGGGCAGTAACTGATGCTTTTGAGCTTGAAGAGCAATTAGGAAGCACAAAAAGCGTCTCCTCTATGCCCTTTGTTTATAGCGATGACAGAAAGACTATTCGCGGTAGGTAATAATTTTTCGGAGAGACCTTGTGAGAACCAATTCATTGCTCATAATAATGTTTTTAGGTATGACGGGGTGCTCGTCTAATTCACAAAATGTTGAATTAGCTCCGACATCTAAAGCATTTAAGGTGGTCAACCGACAGTTAGCTCCAGAGCCGGTTTACAATAGGACTCGATGGGTTCAACTGCCTGATGTGCTACCAGTGTCAGGTCACGAATCTTCAAGGCCAGCAAAGTCTCGCGAATCCCTGAGTAAACCAATGGTCTTTCCGGTTATAAACTTTGAATTGCAAGATGGGACATTGAAAGAGGCGGCCCAGATGTTAGCAGCAAGTAGCCAATACCAGGCATTCTGCGATCCTTCGTTCGCTGAACAAAAACTTTCGCTGAATATGCTTGGAACAATTCACGAGTTGGCAAATAAAATTTCCGAAACATCGGGAATAGATATTTTAATTGATCATACGAATAAAGAGATAAGGTTTGTGCCGAGAGCTATAGCGGCAAATAGTGTTCTTTAAGTTTTTTGAGGTACTATGAGTATAGACAGGTTAACAAGAGAGCGGCTTTATAAAGACGAGTCTCTTTTTAATGAGCTTTTACCCTATGCTCGCTACGATGAGGAGCAAGGGCTATTCGTACACACCGATGCCTCTCTCTGGATGATTTTCGAGCTGCAGCCTCTTTTGATAACATCTACCTCTGATAACACCGCTTACCAAACATGCATGGCTATTCAGGAATTATTAGATTCACTGGATTCAAGCCTCTCTGTGCAGTTTAACTGGATAGTAACATTTGACGTTGAAAAATTATTGGCCAAATCTCTGAAGGAATACCCTACTGAAGGCGTTGGCGGCTGGATGGCACGACGTTGGAATCAAATGGTCAAACGCACCTGCAACTCGGCAAATATATATCAACGTCCGAGAAAAATGCGTCTCATAGTATCCTTCCGTTATGACCCGCCTTGGAAGAAAGGAAATATTTTCCAGGAATTGAAAAGAGCTATATCTGTTTTAATAAACGGTAAAGTTGGGGTATCAGCAGAGATGAGACGCGCTGAATACCTAAACTATGCAACGAACTTTAAGGGCGAAATGGACGGTAAGTCCTCTAAACTAAGAGACCTCGGTCTTATGCCTAGGAAACTCGATGGCCAGGGACTGATCGATCTTCTTTATCCCCTACTCAATCGTCGCAGCATAAAGGGTGGTAAGTTTAAAAAAGGAAGAACCTCCTCTATCCCTGTACCTGAGTTTGATCCCCAAGATTTTCTTGCCAATCAGATCTCTGAAACTCCGGTCGAGCATCCAAAAAATGGAATTATCAAAAAAGACGGAAGAGTATACCGCACAATCTCGATGGTAAAACCACCGAATCAAGCTTTCCCTCTAATGATCGCTCCGCTTCAGTCGGCACCATATGAGCATATAATCAGTGTTACATACTCAAAGGATCCAGTTCAGTCACAGATTAAAAAATTGGATAGTCTTGATAGCACTCTGGGATTGAGAGAATTTACAAGTCTTGGAAGAAGTAACCAAAAAATCCAACATCAGATCCGATCTATTCGTACCGCTCGCGAACAACTTTATAATAACTCCGCCCAAATAGTTCGCACTGGTATCCATCAAACGTTCATTTGTCAAAATGAAGAAGAAGCTATTAGAGCAAGCTCAGAGGGAATGGCTAACTTCCCTCAATTAAATGGTGCCAGAGGAATGCTACACGAGATATGCGATCTCGGCGTTATGATTAACTCTCTTCCCGGCGCATATGATCCAAATTTAGATGGGCGAGGCTGGACTGTAACACTACAATCCTCCAGAGCTGTGAGAATGTTCCCCTTATGGGGCAACTGGCAAGGTAGCCGTGGCTCCCTTTTCCTCTTACCTAACTTATGGAACAGAGAATTAGTAGGCTTTGATTTATTTGACTCCAACATTGCTCCAAACGTTTTAATAAGCGGAGTGTCGGGAGCTGGTAAAAGCTATCTCCTTAACTATATTCTAATCACCCTAAACAGAGGACACTTTTCTACTCTCGCAACTGGTCAAAAGGTCGCTAAGGCACCTATCACATTCGTATTCGATAAAGGTATGCCTAATCAACCTTGCGGATTCGAAAAGATCGCTAAACTATTCGGCGGAAGAATTTACGAGGCCACTCCATCAAAAGCCCCAGCTATGAACTTCCTAGCTCGCTTGGGAGACTGTCCGCATGATAATACGAACGAAGACTTTAAAGACTTAGTGGATATCAGTGGTGACATCATTGCTGATATGGCATCTGAGGTAAATCGTCCTTTATCTCGATTACAGACTGGCGATATCGTTGCAGCTCTTCTCGAAGCTCATAGAGTTTACCGTTCTGGACCGATGAAGCGTCAATTCATTCTTAGCGATGTAGCATCAGTAATGAGGGCCCCAAAACGGGTGAATAAAGAAGAATGGAAATAGCTCTACTTATGTCCGAGTATTACGGCGATGGAACCTATGCTCGATTCTTTGATAGACCAGGCGCTCTCAAACTTAAAGAGCGTTTCATAGTATTTGACTTAAAAGGTCTAAGTCGTAACCCTGACTTACAACGCGTATTCTTGAAGATAGCGATGCTGTGGGCAGACGAGGTTATGAACGACCCTGTCGAACTAGACTCTAGAAAACTACTCGTGATAGACGAGGCCCACGACCTAATCGGAAAAACAGCATCAGGCGTTATTGAGTCAGCGTTCAGACTATACCGAAAGAGAAAAGGTATTGTTATCGCTGCTTCTCAGTCAGGTGAAGACTTCTACGTTGGAGCGGGCGGTCAAGCTATTGTTCAAAACAGTGCTCATAAAATTTTCTTAAGACAAGATCCAAGTAAGTTTCACTACACTGCTAAGGCATTTAATCTAAATGAACAGCAGAGCGATGTGATTCTACGTCTCCGCACAGTCAAAGGAGTTGAATCTCAATTCTACCTCCTATCTGATATCGGTGAGGCCGCATTAGTATTACCTCTTGAACCTGCTTACTACTGGGTAAGTACCAATAACGGTGACGACAACCAACTATTCCAAAGTGCACTCAATGAATGCAATGGCGATTTCGCTGCTGCACTCGAAAGAGTAACTTTGATTGCCCCAAATGGAGCAAGTGCCTTCGCACAATATCGCAATGCTGTGCAAGCTAACGCCGAAGCTCAAGGCAAAGAAAACTCGGTATCTAAAACTATTAACAAAGTACTTGGTGGAAACCAGGAGGAAAGACAATGAAAACTATAAATAAATTAAGCGTGCTTGGGTGCATCGCCATTTTGGCTGGCTGCTCGATGAATTCCCAACCCTCTAATGCTGGGAGCACACGAACTGTTTACCGAGAGGTTGCTATTGAAGCACCCGCACAACCGGTACCCGGCGTAGTTGAATACGTCTGGGAGGAGCCGATGATTGATGTTATAGATGTTCCACCTGGACTTGATCCAGAGGGGCACTACTATCGTCGTGGGCACCAATCAGTAGTAGAGGTGCGACAAGGACGATGGCGTCATTATGATAGCAAAAATTAGAACGAGTTAAAGTATGGGCATCCTATCTACAAGATCGCTAGCGGCACCTTTAATAGACAAGAGAAATCTTATTGCGATCTTATTGGTAGGAGTATTTTTTGTGGTTTATAGATTATCCGGCGGCTCTGTGACTACCGTACCAAAAGGTACTAAAGTGCCTTTGGTTAAGCCACCGGCGCAGAATATGTTTTTTGAAGACTTTAACTCATCTCCTCAAGATGCCTTAAAAAACTTGAAAGGCTCCGAACCTAAAGGGAAGAGTAATGATTTTCTAGGGGGTCTGTTAAATAGCAACACCACAAAAAATACAAATGAGACACAATCTGCGGATCCTAACCGAACACGCCTTGACGACATAGAGCGCAGCCTAGGACTGAGATAATATTATGGATAAAGCGCTAGTCATACGCAGGGCTTGGAGATCTCAGTGGAATAGGTTTATTGTATATTTTTTTCTCTGCGCAGCGACTATAACACTTTCTGTATATATCCCTAGTTCTGTAATTCAGGGGCGATTATTTACTTGGGGCGACCTAGACATTATCGTGGCCATTCCCTTGTTTAGCATCTTAGCCTTATACGGCTTCTTTAATTTAATCTATCCAGTTTATGACGCCACCTTAACATTAGATAATAGAGGAATAGAAACTAGGGTTGGAATCATCTCACTGAATCAAGATATCACTCGAGTTAGGTACGAGGACATAAGAAGTATTGAAAAGATGCAGACACTTATGGAGCGAATCCTAAACGTAGGGACGCTAGCTATCGGGAGTGCCGGAACATCTGGCATAGAGATTCTTTTTGATGGCGTAGCTCAACCGATGGAAGTTAAAAATCTTATCCAGCAAGAACAAGACCGTAGAATGAAGAAAAATGACGGGGACCTGAGTGAAAAAATTGCACTAGGCCAAGATTAAATTTGTTTTTTGGGTTTTAGGAGAGGTTTATGAGATTTCAGTGGGCACGTCCAGGTGCGTTTTTGATCTTAATATTTTCTTTTACGTCTAATTCCGCCGCTCAAAATATTCAAGAGCTTGAAGAACAGGTCGCAATCCTAAAAGCACAAGAAACCACTGCGACTGAAGAGCAGCAATCATTCGAAATAGAGCAGGCTGAGTTTGAGAAAATGCGAATGCAGTTAATACAGAAAGAGCGGGAAATTTTAAATTCTACCCCGACAACTGATTTAGAGGATAATCTGCAAAAAGACACAAAATCCTTACTACCAACGGAACAAGCAGAGCAAATAGCCATCAAGGAAAATCTGAGCCAATCTCATACTGTATTAAACGAACATGATAATTCAGACCCTAAATTGAAGAAAAGACTCGCTGAAAATAACGAAGAGATAGCAGCCCTCAGAGCCGAACTGCAGGATTTACGAAATAAATTATTAATCGCTGAAAGCGAAATTGAAAGATTATCAGAGACAGGGAACAGCAGTAAAAATAAATTTGCAAATACTGAATCAACAACAGACAATAACGAACTAACAGATACGGCTATCTTTTCGACTGCCAAAGATAGAACGAACAAGGAATCACTTGATGACTCAGCCACTGTTGTAACAGTAGTGGCAGATAGCGGTGCCCTTCGAACCGCGCCAAATGCAACTTCGTCAATTATTATGGAAGTTGATTCAGGTGCGCGATTAACAGTTGATGACCGACGCGGCGATTGGTTTAGAATTTCAACTTCATCCGGCATGAGAGCTTGGATATCAGCAACTGAGGTCGCTTTTGGACCGACAAATTCGGCCAGCCCCAGTGCCACTGTGAAAATTAGGCCCTCTGCATTAGATCAGCAGGCAGAAGAAGAGCGGGCTTTTCAGCTATTAAAGACTCGATAAACCTGCGTTTGTCTAACCTATTGTATTAATTGCATAATAAATTTGATTAAATATGATACACCTAACCAAGGAGTCTCCATAACTATTAGTGATACGGGGATAATCATCAGCAATGTTGATTATCAGGTTAATTAAAAACAGAGAATAATCTTTGTTTTTTATTTAATTAAATTCGGAGAAATTATTATGTTACGTTCCAAGTTCACTTCTTTTTGTCAGAGAGTATCAGCAATGCTGATTGCTCCTACAAATGCTCAAGTTCAAATGATGTTACTCCTTTTAGGTGTAGCATTAATTTCTGGCGGTATCTCTTTGGACGCTGTAGCCCAGCTTACAACTGATGATATCGGTGAATATAATGACGATAGAGTTGGTCAAGCTGTAAATAAAATCTTCACATACATTGAAGGTTCTTTCGGCGCATTGATCATGATCGTTGCAGGTCTTGGTGCTATTATGGCCGCTGCTCTTGGTAGCTACTCTGCCGCTCTCGGCTTACTTGTAGTTGCTGTAGGCGCGTTCATTCTACGCTCTCTTGTTAACACCTTCTTCAATACAGAGGGTCTAGCAGCTCAAGAGGGATAAGCCTAAGCTAAGTTCCGAAAGGAACAAAAAGGCCGCCACCCGAGAGGGTTGGCGGCCTTTTTTATTTGAATCTGATTGAATTTTAACCGATTGCGCCAGCCACTCCTGCCAATTCCTCAGCATTCAGAGCTTTATCGATATTAATAAGAATAGTAACTTGAGTTTCCTTACTCTGCCCCATTCCCATAATGAAATTAGTTTCCACTGCTGTGCCGTAATCAGGGGCAGCTTCTATCTCTTCAGCCAAAAGATTTGTAACTTCGAGAACAGTATCAACAACAATTCCTACTGGCATCCGAGAGCCTGCCACCTCAAGATTCACTACGATAATGCAGGTCTTGCTATCATACTCTTTCTCGGCCATGCAAAATTTTAAGCGGAGATCGATAACAGGTATTATCTTACCCCGGAGATTGATAACGCCTTTAACGCAGCCAGGGCTTCTTGGAACCCTGGTGACGGTCATAACGCCGATGATCTCTTGAACCTTAAGAATTTCAACGCCATACTTCTCTTTACCCAATAAGAAGGTAAGATATTTACCCGCTATATGATTAAACGTAACAACCGAATCGGTGCCTATTTGACCAGTCATAAAGCCCTTTGCTTGATAATAAGCCCTTGTAATTAAGAGAGTTTTTGTAATTTTAACTCCCCCGCTTCCATAATAGTCGTCCAGGTATAGAAATAACTTGATACTTTAAAAACTGGTAAATTTTAGCAAAAGATTTTCTGAGAATCTGCCGTTAACTACGGTGTAGCAGGGGAAAATACTTAAAACCTCTGAGAAATGCTGATTAGGGGAGCTCGGGAATAACTATGTCTAGCGAAATAGTTCTGCAAAAAGTCGAAGAGATGTCTATGCTTTTGGTTCTTATAACAGGACCAAATGATAACGATACAAAGAAAATGCTCTCCGAAGCTTGTGATGAAATATTAGAGGTGAGCAAAAAGACCTCTGAGCATCAAAGAATCACTGACGGAGCAATCTACCTAAAAGGAATTTGGAACACCTGTTCCTATGAAGAATTTACGAGAGCTATTGGTGGATTCGTATCCGCAGCCAAAGGTCTATTGAGCAACTCTGGCACAGTGGTTTTCCCGCACGAAAATGCAAGCGGTATTGATGTACCCGATCTGCTTGGTGTTGATAAGGAATTCTTAGGGCAGTTAATTGAGAAGCATCTGGTCGGCTTGGAGGAGCTTGATAACAAGTTGGTTGAAGTGCAACAAGATCTACGTAAGGTTCCTGAAGAGCACAAGGCTGCCATTTTTGGAATGTTAGAAAGCTCCGTTAAAGAGTATCTTCATAATCTAAAGGGCGAGGCCGCTATTGTAGGCTTGGTCAACATCGAAAAAGGTGCCCACTACACCGAAGACTTATTGGGAGAACACCATATTTCCGATCTGATAGATGCGCTGCGTCATTTTAAACAATGGTGCTTGGCTTGTTTAAAAAATCACTTAAAAAATAAAGATGCCTCAGTAGATGCAACAACTTTTATTGAGTCTCTCAAGCAGCTTCTTAAAAAGCCGGACATGATGGCCCATTCCGCACACAAAGCTGAAGAACAAACTGAATCTTCAGATGCCATTGAGCTAGAAACTAATCCTTCTAAGGTTGAGATTCCCGAGAAATATAATCTTACCGGAGAGGGGGATGTTTTAAGTGAATTTACCTCAGAGGCTGAGGAGCATCTTGTAGTGACCGAGCAAATTCTAATCGACGCCGGAGAGTCTCCTGACTCCAATGCGATCAATGGTATTTTTCGATGTGTGCACTCCATAAAAGGAGCATCTGCATATTTCGGCTTAGAAGAGATAGCCAAGACTTCTCACATTACTGAGAACCTGATTGATGAAGCTCGCGCAGGCACACGACCATTCGATGGCAAGCTTACTGAATTAATGCTGGCTTACATCGATCTGCAAAAGAAACTTCTCAATAACGCCAAACAGGCAATGAAGTCTGGTGGCTCAATCACTAGACTAAATCAGACCCTGGACTATTTAAAGCACCTCGACGCATACGTTTCAGGTGGAGGTAAAGCCCCTGAGGCTAAGGCTGAGGAATTTGTAATTCCGGCTAATAATCATGCCGAACACGCCCCAGAGCCTGTTCATGCTGCACCTAAATCTGAGGCTGGTATGATTGGTACTGAAAAGCCAACTTTAGAAAAAGAATCGCCTAAGGAGCAGTCGAAGAAGTTAGATATTAAAACCTTCGTCAAGGTTGAAACTAACCGCTTAGATCATCTGATCGATCCCATCGGCGAGATGTGTACTTATAGTACGATGCTAATAAAAATGTGCCGGCAATATCTGCCGAACGTAGCAGCTGTCAATAAAAACATGCACCAAGTGGAGAAGATCTCAAGAGAGCTCAGAGATATTGGCATGTCGATGAGACTTGACCCTATCAGAGGTCTATTCCAGAAAATGTCACGATTGGTTTGGGATACCGCAAAGAAACTCGGCAAACAAATTAACTTCAAGATGGACGGCGAAGATACCGAGCTCGACCGTACCTTGATTGAAAAATTGGCGGATCCTCTGATGCACATGGCGCGTAATGCCATCGACCATGGAATTGAGAAGCCTGAGGATCGAGAAGCCGCTGGAAAGCCCAAGGTCGGAACAGTTCAATTGAGAGCGTTCCATGCTGGCGGTTCCGTACATATCCAAATTGTAGATGATGGCAAGGGATTAGACACCAATAAACTACTGGAAAAAGCTATTGAGAAAGGCATTGCTCAAGCCGGCAATACTTATACCGAGCAAGAGATTTATGCCTTCATTTTTGCACCAGGATTCTCGACTGCTGCAGTGGTTACCGACCTATCCGGCCGGGGTGTCGGTATGGACGTGGTGAAGAAGAATATCGAGGCAATGAGAGGTCGAGTTCATATTCGCTCCATGGTTGGAAGTGGAACCACATTTACAATCGAGCTGCCACTAACTCTCGCTATTATCGATGGCGTAGAAGTCAGAGTTGGAACTGAGAGTTATATTCTACCTGCTCTATCAATCGTAGAATTGATGAGACCAGAAAGGAAATTACTTTCATCAACACTACAAGATGGTGAGACCTTCCACTTCCGCGGAAAATATCTGCCAATATTTAGGTTGGGCGATCTATATAACGTTCAACCTCGGCATGTAGATCCGGTCGATGCTCTAATTGTTGTAATTGAGAGTGCCGGGGAATACGTGGCCTTAATGGTCGATGAAGTATTATCAACTCAATCAATTGTAATTAAGCGATTAGGAGATCTATTCCCAGACACAATCGGAATTACTGGGTGCGCAATCCTTGCAGATGGCAATATCGGTCTCATCTTGGATAGCCGATCCCTAGTAAGCTTGGCTCGCAACAGCTATTCAAGAAGATTCTTCACACCTGCAGTGGAAAATACTGAGGTTATTGAATCTTCTGAGGCCATCGATACTGATGCATCTCGGAATATTCATTAAATGAGGTTGGGCTCTTGGACATCGAGACTTTTGAGCAATTCAGAAAACTCATATTCCAGGAGTCTGGCATTAAATTGCTGCCACAGAAGATGCATTTACTCACTGCCAGGATAAGTACCAGGTTGCGTGAATTACAAATAAAAAATGCCTCCGAATATTTAAATATCATAGAGACCGACGCTACGGGTGAGGAGTTAATAAAATTAATAGACTCGATTTCTACCAATACCACATCATTCTATCGAGAGCCCAAACACTTCGAAATTTTCGCTCGATATCTACAGCAGATAGATCTAGCCGACTCATCTCAAATAAAAATCTGGTGCGCTGCCTCCTCTAGCGGAGAAGAGCCCTATACTTTGGCTATCACCGCCAAAGAGGCACTAAAAGGTAAACTAGCAGATGCAAAAATCCTAGCCACTGATATCTGTACCGTCGTCCTTAAAAAAGCGATGAGAGGGGAATACACTGAGGAACAGGTAGCAAAAGTACCGTCTGAGCTTAAATCCAAATACTTCGACTATAAAAATAATGGCGATTATGATCTTTGGTCTGTCAATCAATCACTACGAGATATGGTGATTTATAGAAAATTTAACTTATCTAAGTTTCCTTATCCTCTCAAAGGGCCCATTGACTTCATCTTCTGCCGTAATGTGATGATATATTTTGATAGAGAGCTTAGACAGCAAATAATTTCTGAGATGATCCCCTTATTAAAAATAGGAGGATATTTATTTTTAAGCCATTCTGAAAACCTTCTTGGGATTAAACACAATCTAGATTTGGTCGCTCCCTCTGTCTATCGGAGGACCAGATGAGAGATATTTCCTCACCAAACCTACGAGACAATGCACATCAAACGCAAGTAGGAATTGGAGAGCTGGTCGTTACCAGAAATCCGCGCGATTTAATCGTGATTCCAAATCTAGGCTCATGCCTAGCAGTTGTTGTCTTTGATAAGGTAGCCAAGATAGGCGGTGCGATCCACTGCCTCTTACCACTTGCCACCCCTGAGGCTGACAAAACGAAACCGGCTCTTTATGTGGATGTTGGAGTACCCCTACTATTGAATGAGATGCTCAAAGCCGGAGCAAGTAAAAAGGACTTAATAATAGTCGCGGTAGGTTGCGCCAACATAAATGATGCAAATAGCGTCTTTGAGATAGGCAAAAAAAACCATACCGTATTTAGAAGATTGATGTGGAAGAACAGTTTACTAATAACAGCTGAGGAGGTCGGGGGTACCAGCCCAAGAACGGTTCAATTAAAAATAGGCACTGGAGCTATCACCGTGTCCTCACTGGGCAAAACTAAGAAGATAAGTATATAGGACGATGCTATGGGACTTAAAATAATTGTAATTGACGACTCTTCGATTGTTCGGGGAATGTTAAAGAAAGTTATGGGCCTCAGTGGTCTCGATATTCAAGAGGTCATCGAGGCTAGTAACGGACAAGAAGCGCTAGACAAGCTATCAGGCAGTCCTGTGGACTTAGCATTCTTGGATATAAATATGCCTATCATGAATGGCATGGAGTTTATGGAGAAAGTTCGTGCCGATGACAATCTAAAGACCCTACCAGTGGTTGTGGTTTCTACCGAGGGCAGCCAAGAGCGAATTAATCGTATGAAAGAGCTTAAGGTCGTCCACTATCTGAGGAAACCGGTAACACCTGAGCAGTTATCGACAACCATCAAAGATTTGCTAGGAGGCCAACATGGATAGTTTCATAGAAGCTTGTCGTCAGGTCTCTTCAAGAATTCTCGAAGATTGGGGAATGTTACTTGTCGACTTAAGTGTAGAGGCTAAGGATCAGTTCAACCTCGACAATACATTTTACTGCGCAACGACTAGCTTCAACAGCAAACAAGAGGCTACTGGTAGCTATTCTATTATGTGTCAAAGTGAGCTTCTCAAAATAATTGCTCGCAACCTGCTGGGCAATGAAGAGGAAATCAGTCACGACCAACAAATTGATGCACTTAAGGAGATGTCTAATGTCTTAGCTGGAAATCTTATTACTGCTTTCTATGGGGACAAACCCACTTTTGATCTGACTCCTCCAACTTCATTTGAGATGCCTAGCGAGCTGGCTAAAGTTGTCCTTGAAAGCAATAGGACAATAACCGTTATGGCGGAGGGGTTTCCTGTAGCTATCTCATTTAGTTTGGATAATCCGGATATTTCAGTATGAGCTTAAGGGTCTTAATAGTTGATGAATGTTCAGCTAGCCGCGAAGCCCTTGAACGAGGGTTGGCGAAAGACCCTGACATCGAGGTCCTAGGCAGTGCCTCTGATCCCTACTCTGCTCTACACAAGATTCTGGCTCTTAAGCCTGACGCTATAACACTTGAGCTCTCGATGCCCCGAATGGATGGCCTAACCTTTTTAGGCCAAATACACGGCAATCTAAAAATTCCGGTTATCATCTGCTCTAAACTTACTCTACCAAATTCCCAAGCTGCGGCAGCTGCGATTCATGCGGGAGCTAAATTCGTCATGGAGAAACCTTTAGATCTTGCCCGAATGGGAGAAATAATCCCCGAGCTAAGAGACAAATTGAAACTTGTTGCCATTAATAACCAACACTCCACTTCAGCACCGCCTGCATCTATACAACACCAAGAAGTGAATCATCCAAATGCTCAATTACAATCGCAACAAAAATTAATCCCGACTCAACCGGGCCCATTTTCAAAAATTCTTCTCATTGGCGCCTCCACTGGTGGAACACAAGCAATCGAAACAATCGTCAAAGATATGCCTGTGCTATGCCCGCCCACTGTGATTGTTCAACACATGCCGGCGGGATTTACAAATTCATTTGCAAAACGAATGGACTCATTGTACGCCCCCTTCGTAAAAGAAGCGGAGAATCAAGAGGAAATTGTTGCGGGAAAAATACTGATTGCACCTGGGGATTTTCATTTAACAATTCAAAAAAGTGGTACGAAGCTCATCTGCCACCTCGATAAAAATCCTGCAATTGGTGGTCATAGACCGGCGGTAGATGTAATGTTTAATTCAGCAGCCCCTCTACTGAAAGATAAAGCTGTAGGAGTAATTTTAACTGGAATGGGCAGCGATGGTGCGAAAGGGTTACTAGCGCTCCGTCAAAATGGTGCCTATACAATCGCTCAGAATCAGGAATCCTGTGTAGTTTTCGGTATGCCCCGAGCTGCGATCGAGTGTAACGCCGCTATTGATACCCTTCATTTAAATCAAATCGCTTCTGCCTCGCTATTAGCCTGCCAGGGTCGTCGCTTAAGTGTCTGATAACTCTCAGTAAATTAAACAACTCTTGTTCTGCAAAAAAGTAATAATTCTGCTTAATTCATTTAGTGACATAGCCGATACAAATAATATTATAAATT
>CAZWGK010000048.1:0-3413 GCA_964633685.1 uncultured Bdellovibrionales bacterium
AACCTTGACCTTTTTAGCACCTCGATTAGGCGTGCCAATATAATTCTCAACGAATTCAGAGTCAGGAAACTGCCCCTCAACTATAACTAGATACTCTTTTTTAACTTGCTCTGTGCGAATTAAATCCCGCCCCAACTGCCAGGCCTTTTTTGATTTAGCGCAAATCAGAATACCGCTGGTGTCAAAATCGAGTCTATTAATCAACCCTGAATCCTCAGGTTTTTCGGAATAAGTCTCGCATTGAGAATCATGCTGCCTAAGAATATCAGCTATGGATTTACCTCCACCAGCTAAGGCCACAGAGTGAATTCCGGCAGGCTTATTGATAAAAATAAAATTAGTAGATTCAGAAATTACTAAAGAAGGTAACACAAGCCTCTAGCGAAGATTAAATCATACAAAAATCAACCTCAGTGAAGATTGATATCCCTAGCTCCACGCCTGGTTAAAAGAATAAAAAGATCCTCTAACTCCTCCCTCAACTCTCGCGCATTTGTCTCGATATCCCCTGAAAGCTCAGAGATCTTCGATTCGAATTCACCACCATCCCAGGAGTCACCCTTCCCCTCCCGGCGTCTCTTCTCTTGAATTTTTTTGTGCAAGAGCGAGCTGTCCTGATAAAGAGATAGCAATCTAAATCGCTCGTCGAATAAAGCTTCAAGGCTTGATATTGAGGGTACAGCTATCTTGGCCTCCTGAGCGAGGGCAATAACTTTAGTTAGACCCAAATAATTATGCGCTCTAATTGATTCTAAGGTGGCAACATTCCCTTGGACATGTTCCAAAATAAATACCTCTCTTAGCTTCTTGCAGGCTCCATCAATATCTTTTTTAGAAATTAGGTTATCAATCTCAGAGATAAGATTGACTTTCTTCTTAAAATTCCAATTTTCCTTTAGCGACTCAGGATTAAGCTTCCCACCACGACCAACAACTGGCCTTAAAGCCCGCCCGAAATAAAATGCAAAAATTAATATTAGGCCCAGGGAGAGGAGCGCTATAATTGACACCAACAATATTTCAAGAAAATTCATTTATACCTTGTATATATGCAACACCTAAGCCTTTATTTATCTTAACCTATTGTCTATAAATCGTGCAAAGAGATTTAAATAAGACCACCGCCATGACCAGACGAAACCTTGAATTACTATCGGCGTATACTCTAATGCTGGCCTTCTTCTTTTATATCTCACAAGAGCGACTCGCTGCCGGAGATGAGGGTTTCTACCTCTCTGCGGCAAAACTCTGGGCGGAGGGAAAATCTCTTTATTTTGACTTCTTCTTCCCCCAGATGCCTTTGATGCCTTGGTTTTACGGTTTTATTTTTAAAATAATTGGAACCAGTTGGCTTTCAGCTCGGTTTGTCTCTGCAATTCTCTCTGCTGCCTGCGGCTTAGTAATATTTCTAGCCCTGAGGCCGCACGGGCGAAAAGCATCTTGGCTTGGGGCTCTTCTATTTTCATCTCACTCGATGGTATTCCCCTGGTACCCAGTCGCAAAATCAAATTCACTAGCCATGCTTTGTTTGATAGCAAGCTTCTACCTGACTTTCTATTTAATCAAGCAAGTGCAGCAAGAATACTCTCACTGGATACTTATACTAGGCGGAATATTTTTTGGCTTGAGCATAGAAGCGCGGCTATTCTTCGCCGGAATGGGCCCCGTCTTCGCTCTACTAATTGCTGTGAATAGCTCAACCAGGAAGGGACGGCTCAGCAATGTGGCGGTTTTTACCTTCGGGACAATTTTAGCTTTGACGCCGTGCTACGTTTTGATGATTAAAGATTTCGACATATTTTGGTTTAACAATCTCGGCTATCACTTAATCAGAGATGTAAACTCTCAGGCGATTCGTTTGGCTGAGAAAGTTACTATCTTAAAAACAATCTTTTCTCTCAGAGATGCGGTTCAGATTGAAGGGTTTCAGTTTTTACTACTTTTTGTATTCTCGGCGATCTATCAAATTATAGCCTGGAATAGTGCTCGAAGGGTTTCTGAGCCTTTTATATTCGGGATCGGCATGGTCATACTAAATTTTATACCGACGCCGTCATACGTTCAATATTTTAGCACGGCTGTTCCGTTTTTCGTCCTCGGAGCCACTCCGATCCTTGCATCGTTCTCTACCTTAGGAGTGTTGGTATTTTTGATCGGCTACCTGGCTTTTACGCCATTGGATTATAAAAAATACACCGAGACCGGAGAAGGCGTTCTAGGAATAACCCCCGGGGACCAACAATATAAAAAAATTAGAGTGCTGAAAGAGATTGGAGAGTCAGTATCTCGCGAGGTACCACCGGGAACTCCAGTACTCACAGATTGGCCAGGTCTTTTAATCGACAGTCACGCCACTTTTTATCCGAGAGTCGAAAATCAATTCGGTAAAAAATTCGCAAGTCGAATCTTCAGCAATGAGAGAGCAAAGTATAAAATTGCCACAATTGGCGAGATAAAAAATTTCGTCTTTCGCAAATCAACACAATTTATCTTAATAGAGGATAGAGATCACAAGGTACTAACACCAGATCTCAGGCCGAGAATATTGAGAGAATACGACCATGTCCTCTACACAAACGGGTCGTCTCTATATAAAAGGAAAGCAGATGAGTCTCAAAAATCGAAGTGAAGTCGCCTCAGCAGACACTTGGAACCTCGATGTAATATATAAAACAGAGAGCGCTTGGCTTAAGGAGGTAGAAACAACCAGCGCACTTATTAACTCCTTTAACAGATTTAAGGGCACTCTAGGCCAATCAGCTGAGACGCTCAAAAACTGCGTTGAGGAGTACTTAAAAATCAATCGCATTGTCGAGAAAATATATCACTTTGCTCACTTGCGTGCAGATGAAGATACGACCAATTCAAATAATCAAGGACTGATGCAGCGTGCCATGAGTCTTTACGCAGAACTTACCACTGCTACTTCGTACTTCTCTCCAGAGCTCTTAGCGATTCCTGACTCCACCTTACAGAGCTTTCTATCTTCACCAATCCTAAAATCTTATGCTCGGATGATTGATGAGTTAGTCAGGTATAAGAAACACACCCTAACCGACTCAGAGGAGCGGCTCCTAGCTCTTGGCACAGAGTTCTTTATGGGCCCACAGGGAATTTTTTCCCAACTAAATAACGCTGATTTTAATTTCGGTTCAATCAAGGAAAACGGCGAAGAAAAGCCTCTTACTCACAGCTCCTTCTCTGTCTTTTTGAGGAGCGATAACAGAGCAATTAGAGAAGAGGCTTTTAAAAAACATTACAAAGTCTACAGTGAGCACAAAAATGCCCTGGCCTCAATTCTAGCCACCTCAATTAGAGGGGATGTGTTCATGGCGCGTGCCCGGAAGTATCCCTCAGCACTCGAAATGAGCCTATTCCCTGACCGGGTTGATGCAGCTGTTTATAATAATTTA
>CAZWGK010000048.1:3423-8990 GCA_964633685.1 uncultured Bdellovibrionales bacterium
TTGGCACGTTACTATAAATTAAAGGCGAAGACGGCAAAGCTAAATAAGCTTGAAACATACGATATGTATATCTCCCCTGTGCCAGATGTAAAATTTCACCACACCTACGAGCAGGCATCTGAATTAATCCTTGAAGCCCTCA
The DNA here is from genome assembly GCA_964633685.1 of uncultured Bdellovibrionales bacterium. Taxonomy (GTDB): domain Bacteria; phylum Bdellovibrionota_C; class UBA2361; order UBA2361; family J135; genus JAWXBT01. The sequence continues at coordinate 3,566 of CAZWGK010000048.1, forward strand.
AACCGCTCGGTACGGAGTACTGCCATGCCTTACGCCAAGGCTTCTTTGAGGGAAGATGGGTTGATAGATACGAAAATAAAGGCAAAAGATCTGGAGCCTACTCATCAGGGTGCTACGACACTCCACCATACATGCTGATGAATTTTAAAGAAGATTCGATTGACGACGTGTTCACTCTAGCGCATGAAGCAGGCCATTCCATGCACTCCTACTTTTCGCGCAAATCACAGCCTTATCAAGATCACAGCTATCCAATTATCACAGCCGAAGTTGCGTCAACTTTCAATGAGCAGCTCCTCTTTCATCATCTTTTAAATAAAGTCTCCGATAGAAATCAGAGACTTTATTTAATTAATCAGCATCTCGATACTATCAATGGCACCTTATTTAGGCAGACCATGTACGCTGAATTCGAGAAGATGGCTCATCAAAAAATCGAGCAGGGCGAACCACTAACGGTGGATTCATTCACTGGCATATGGGCGAGCCTACTTGAAAAATACTACGGAGAAGGCGTAACGATCACTCAAGGTGCCGAGCTCGGCTGCTTTAGAATCCCCCATTTTTACAACGCTTTTTACGTCTATAAATACGCCACTGGGATATCATCGGCGATCACTTTGGCAGATGGCGTGCTTGCCAATAAACCAAATGCAACCGAGAAATATCTTAACTTTTTAAATAGCGGCGGATCGGTGCCTCCAATAGATACATTAAAAATAGCGGGAGTAGATCTCACCTCGCCTGCCCCGATAAAGAGGGCAATTGCCGAGTTCGAGACTCTACTGAGTGAGCTAGAGGCGGGGTTGGGTCTAAAGTAATCTGAAAAGAGATCGAGTGCGATAACTTAACCTATAAAATTAAGATGATGGGCGGATTACAATGGATTTAACCAAGGTAATCCGCCCATCGAAGCGCCTATACCAACTTTCGAGCTCAGTGTGGGCTGTGGCCATCGTCACCAGAGACAGGACTCCTAGGAGTGTTCTCCAGCAAGGATTAATTTAGCTAACAGTTTCAGGCTCGATTTGATTGGTTTGCCGAGAGGGCATAGGCAATGCGCTCAGCGCACGGTTAAGATCAAATTGAAATTAAACTTTGAGCTTAACCGCACGCTTAGCGAATTAAAACCTTGGATTATCGCATCTCGATCAACAAATATCCGTAAGATTGGTGGATAAACCTATGATTATTTACTTATCGAGAAGCAGGACTTGCTTATACCGCTACTAGCAATTTAGGAGAGCTGTATCGGTTTTATAGCACCTTGATAACATTTTCAATAATTATTTTTCGATAATCGCTTCCCTTCCCTGAATTAAAATGTAAATCATCATACTGTTCAATTTAACTAGGCTTTTTATGCAAAAAATTAAAGTAAACAACCCTATAGTAGAAATCGACGGCGATGAGATGACCCGAATCATCTGGGCTCTCATTAAATCTAAACTAATTCTTCCTTACCTAGATGTTCAACTTAAATATTTTGATCTTGGAATCGAAAATAGAGATAAGACCGAGGATAAAGTCACTATAGAGGCCGGTGAGGCGATAAAAAAATATGGTGTCGGGGTTAAGTGCGCCACTATTACGCCAGACGAAGCCAGAGTCAAAGAATTTAGCTTGAAGAAGATGTGGAAATCTCCGAATGGAACGATTCGAAACATTATCGATGGAACTGTCTTTAGAGAGCCAATTATCTGCAAAAACATCCCTCGACTAGTTCCCCACTGGAACAAGCCAATCGTAGTAGCTCGTCATGCATTTGGAGACCAATACAAAGCAACTGATTTCGTAGTGCCTGGCAAAGGCTCTCTAAAAATCATTTTTACACCAGAATCTGGTGGTGCTCCTATTGAGCACGAAGTCCACAAGTTTCCAGGCGGAGGTGTCGCCTTGGCGATGTACAATCAAGATAACTCCATAAGGAGCTTTGCCCGAAGCTGTTTTAATTATGGATTAGCTCAGAACAACTCTGTTTACTTCTCTTCCAAGAATACTATCTTGAAAGCCTATGACGGCCGGTTCAAGGATATCTTCGCTGAGGTCTTTGAAAGCGAATTTAAAGGCGAATATGAGAAGCGAGGATTAACCTACGAACACCGCCTAATAGATGACATGGTCGCTTACGCACTAAAATCCGAAGGAGGATACATCTGGGCATGCAAAAATTACGATGGTGATGTTCAGTCTGATATCGTAGCTCAAGGGTTTGGCTCTCTTGGTCTAATGACATCAGTTCTCATGACAGAGGATGGCAAAACCGTAGAGGCTGAGGCTGCCCACGGAACTGTTACACGACACTATCGCCAACACCAACAAGGTAAGGAGACATCAACTAATCCAATCGCTTCAATATTTGCTTGGACACGGGGCCTTGCCTATAGAGGAAAGTTCGACAACAACCAGCCGCTGATCAACTTTGCTCAGACTATAGAGAAAGTCACAATCGCGACTGTTGAATCCGGGAAGATGACTAAAGACTTGGCTGTCTGTATTCACGGCAATCAGGCCCCAAGATCTTCTTATGTTACCACCGAGCAGTTCATAGACGCAGTTGAGGCAAATCTCAGAACTACCCTCTCATAAGAACTAGATGATGGGTGGCTTAGATTACCTAATAATCGGTGCCTTTTTTGCTATCGTGTTTGCGATAGGACTTTACGAAAGGGGTAAGCTTACCCTGGCTGATTATTGGGTAAATAGCCGCCAAACATCGCTGCGGATGCTAGTTGCCACGACTTTATCGTCATTCATTGGGGCCGCTTCTATTTTAGGTAACGGCAGCGTTGCTTTTAGTGGGGGCGGTCTTGCCACCCTAGCTGTTCCACTATCGTATTTCTTTCATTTCTTAATCTTTGCACTCTTCTTTGCCCCTAAGATAAAGGAATTTGGGGATTCTCACGGAGGCTATACTCTACCAGACTATCTAACTTTTAAATTTAGTCCTCGGGTTGGACATCTCGCCGCACTGGTTATTTTAGTGACCTTCGCTCTCTATTTAGCTTTGCAGATATTGGCGTTTGGGCTGTTCGTAGCGACATTCTCAGGATTCGAGCCAAACACGGCTACTATAGTAGCGGCCCTAATAACGATCTCATATACCGCAGTTGGGGGGATCAGGGCCGATATGCGAACCGATGTGTTTCAATTCTTCATCATGATGGTTCTCTTATTTATTTTTTTACCCCAGATTGTCACCGAGGCTGGGATTACAAAAATTGCGTCCTTACCGCCTGAGTTCTTAAGCGGCAATCAATTTGCCCCTGGATATGTTTGGCTTTTCGCTCTGCTATTTCTGGGCTCTAGCGTTGTTGCGAGCCCTGACCTCTGGGTTAGGGCATATGCTGGGAAAGACCAACGCGTAGTCAAAAAATCCATGTTCCTATCTAGCTTTATGGTCTTAGCTTTTATGAGTATGGCTGTAATTTTAGGAATCGCCGGAAAAGTTTTGCTACCCGAAAGCTCCGCTAATTCTATAATACCGGATCTTTTGGTTAAATTCGTTCCCCCAGGAATATTTGGGCTAATGATGGCAGGGTTTTTTGCAGCCATCATGTCATCTGCAGATACCGTATTACTAGTTCTTAGTATGACAGTGGTTAGAGACATCTATCAGAAAAGAATCAATCCTGACGCGTCAGAGTCATCGCTTTTAAAGCTATCTCGAAATTTGATTATTATATTCGGATTAATTGGACTAGCTGTAGCGCTAGTAATTTTTAATATCGCCCACCTCTCGATCCAAGCCGTTAGTTTCTATGCTTGTCTTATTCCGGTTATTGTAGCCGGCTTTTACGGGGCAAAGCTCAAAGAGAGAGCGGCATTTTGGAGCATCGCTCTTGGGTTTATCGCAATTATTTTTGGATTATTTTTCGATCCAGTTCAGGCTTTTATTCCAGGTATCGTGGTGAGCGGAATTACATACTGGGCAATTACAAAATCGCCCAGTATGTAGTCCGACTAAATTCTACTCCTTAGGAGCGAACTTCTCTAGCTGCTTGGCGAAATCTTCTAACTGCTTGGTGTCAATTGAAGTATCACCAATATTTATCTGACCATCGCTAATATTAGAGGGGACCACCTGATTAAGGCCTAAGAATCCGTACAAAATCATATTAATCAGGAACATCGCAATTAATGAAGCCACGATTGAGGCTCCTGTAAAGATCCCTTTCTTCTCTTTTGAAACTCCACTCATAGTCTCTACACCGCAAAACAAAATGTAGATAGAGTAGACGCTCAGCGCTAAGGAGATAATAGTGCTACCTGGTATAGGCAAAAGATATAGCAATCCAGAGGCGAATGCTGGAGCTAAAGAGTAACCGACTAATCTGCTTGCTGACTCTAAAGAAATCTGTGCTCCAAATTTAGGAGCTAGAAATGAGAACATCTGAGCGGACACAATCACTGTTAAACATTGCGATAGTAACATGGATAGCCCGAATTGGAGAGCATACCCAACTCCTGGCTTGTAAGAAACTCCAAACCCCGAGATCCCCCAAATAACAATCCCCAAAATAGAAGCGACAGAGGAAATACCCACTGCAGGAATAACCCAATTCATAAAAATAGATTTCAGATCTCCTGACTCATTCTTGATAATACCCCAACAACCCTTCGGGTCTGTCATTATTAACTTAGCTCTCTCGAGAACTGCTAAGATAATCTGATTCGGACTTTTGCTGGGGGCGTTATTACCGCTCGTAGAGGTTTGATTCTGCACAATATCTCCTGTGACATTAAAATCTAAGCTGTAATGTATTCCTGGTTCAACCCAGTATCAAGCAAAAAATCCCCTTTGGTTGTGACTCTTAAACCCTCATGGTAGCCTTTAACCATATGAGTATTAATATATCCGAGCTACCAAATCCCTCCTTATATGGCAGGGGAATTAAACTTCTATGCTTCGATCTTGATGGCACTCTTATCAACTCAAGAGGAGAGATTGGAATAGAGACCCTAAAGGAGATAAGACGGGTTTCTAAGAGGCACAACCTAACTGTTGCTATGGCAACTGGTAGACCTTTATTTTCTGCCGATGCATTTGTAGATGACATAGGGGCAAGAGGAGCATCTATGTTTTATGCTGGAGCTCTGATTACTGACGTAGAAACTCGCATACCAGCATTTGAATGCCATTTACCTCGAACCGAAACTGAGCAACTGGTTCAATTCTGTCGTGAAAATAAGCTCTCGCTAGAACTATATGCTGGCGAGGAATACTTTGTGGATGAGATTACTGATTACATCGCTGTACACAGAGATGAATACTTAAAGTTTGAGCCGCAGGTAATGGATCTAAAAAAGTTAGCTTCGCGAGAGCGCTTCTTAAAAGCTACTATAGGGCTCTCAAGCTCAGACGTGACAACTCAAAAACTAAAAGATCTTGCCCAAACATCACCCAACTGGGCTCTGACCTCAG
>CAZWGK010000048.1:9000-14415 GCA_964633685.1 uncultured Bdellovibrionales bacterium
AGCAGTTGGCGCAAAACATGAGAACATAACATTTCACAATTTCACCAACGCCTACGCCTCTAGGAAGCAAGCCTTTCAGGCGCTACTAGAGCAGCACCGTCTTCGACCGGATCAGGTAATGTGCTTCGGAGATGCACCTGCCGATGAAACTTTTTTGAGAATGGCAGGTGTTGGCGTAGCTATGGGCAATGCACCCACAGAGGTACAAAACGCAGCTAATTTAATCACATCTCATGTGGATCGTGACGGCGTTGCTGAGGCCTTAAGTTTAATTTTCGACTAGACCGGCAGACCAGAAAACACTTTTGTTTAGGCACGCAGACGAGGGGCTCTACCTCTTATCAAGTGCCCAACCTCTCTAATTAGAATCTCTAGAAGGAATAAAATTGCAGCTATTGCAACCAGCGGAAACGTTAGTGGAACTTTTCTAACCTCAGGCTTTGCTAATCGCAAAACGTCCTGAGCCTCGGGGTTAACCATTCCTCCTGAGAGCGCAGCAAGTTCATTCAATAACTCTAAATTAAAACCACGTCCTTTCTTTTCTCCAAATAGATCGCCGGAAAGAACAAAGGAAAGCGGAGTTACTATCTTTTTGCCTATGTTTGCCTTAAAATTATACTTACCAGCGGTGACGCCAGGCACCTCCGCCAAATATCTGCCTGGCGAGTCTTCTATAAAAACAATCTCTCGCTCCTCGCCATTGGGAAAAGTCAATTGAGAACTCAGAGCACCACTCACATCTGGACTAAAAACAGATAAATCTAACTTTAGAACTCCTTGCTCTACCTTATAACGAAGATCGAACTTTATGTTATCTTGAGTATGCCCTTTACCATCTCGCAGGCTTTCTATGGCATCTACCCAGAAGTTATAAAATTTATCCCAGGTAACCCAAAAAGATGACCAACGACCGTTAGCATCGGATGTAAATGCTAACGCCTTTCCCTCTCCATATCTCCAAGTGGCAAGTAGTGGTGCTGCCTTATCATCGTGCATAACAACCAATTCTACGTCACTTTTGGACTTCGGCTTTGTCTGAACATAACCACGGAGTGGTGGAAATGCTGAAATGGTTGTAATTTTTTGAGAAGCAGGTCCTCTTCTTACGTTAAACTGCTCACTCTCTACCAAGGTCTTTTCGCCTGTACTTACCCTGATGTCATCTATGAATATTTTGGCCAACGAGGCAGGATTGGTAGTCTGATGAAACGCGCCTCCACCGGCTTTGGCCATCTGCCGCAGCTGCTCAGTATCACTCTCAGCACCTAAAAGCACTGTGGATACAGTGATACCTTCGGCTCGCATCTGCTGAATAAGATCCATGTAATAAGGACCAGCGTCAGGAACCTGTCCGTCGGTTAATATAATCATATGCTTTCTTCCAGCAGCTGCTTTGACTAGACTCCTCCTCGACTCATGCATGGCTGGAAGAAGATTTGTACGACCAGCTGGAAATATTCGTGCAATCCTATGCAACTGCGCGAATAGATGCTAAAGGAGACATTTTTATCACAACAAATGGGGAGGAATCGAAGCCAATTACCTCGATAAAATCATCATCTTTAAGATTATTAACAACCGCCCCGGCAGCCTCTTTAACGTAATAAATCTTATCCTCGTTAGCCATGCTCCTCGACTTATCGAGAACCAAGCTCACAGCCACATTTAGTCTTTTTTGTTGTGACTGGGGAGGAACCATATCAACTGGCAGTGCTTTCTCAATTAGCGAACCCAGGTATCCGCCGAGCCCAAAACTTTTATTGCCACCAATCATCGCTCCGCCACCACCAGTGCGGATAAAAGATTCGAACTCTCTGGCAAATCCTGGGGGCAAATCGGCAGAGGAGATGTTGTTTAGCAGAATAACTGAGTAATCAGATAGTTTAAGATTTTTACTGACAACATTCGGAGCAGAAAACGAGTCTAATCGATACTTTCTATTTTCGAGAATCTGATTTAGTAGTCGAGCATCATTCGATGTCCCGCTTAACATCAGGACCTTTTCTCTTTTTTGTCCTGAGACAAAAATTGTCTTGCTTGAGGGTGGGAGCTTCGGGTTCACCGGTGTAAAAGTTGCGACAACCTCCTGAATCCCCTCTTTGGATGGATCGCTTTTACCCACAATAACACTTTCTTGACCTGGTCTTAGCTTCACCATTTTTTTCTGAATCACCCTACCGCCATGATTCAACTCCAATAATCCAGCCTGTTCAGTATCGAAATCGTTTCTAATCGTCGCCCTAATATCAACACTCTTTTCAGCAGAGGCTACTATAGGAGCCGTCAGCTTTGTTAATTCAAGTCTAGTTGAAGCAGCATCCACAGAATCGCTAACTATAGGGAATAGTCGAACTCCTCTTGATGTAATGCCTTCAAATAGATTTGCTACATCACCCCTAGTCTGCCAACCATCGGACACAATAAATAAATTCTTACTCCCAGTGCTTAATGCCTGCTGAAAAGCGTCTTCCAAATTGGTTTCGCCAATATCTAGCGAGTTCCAAGTCCGCTTTGCCTCCCTAAACGAAATCGACTCAATCTCAGGAAAAGGTGAGGCTTTACCTGCGAAAGGTAAGTATCGTATGGAGATATTGGAGCCTGCAATTTTCTTAACTCGATCTAAATTTTCCTGCGCTACTAACTCATCAAAGCTATCCGAGATATCTAATAATACAACTCCATCGGTGGTTGGTTCTCGAATCTCAAGAAATGGGCCAGGCAAAGCTACGGCTAAGCAAAAAATTGTAATTAATCTCAAAAAAAGAATCTTTTTTTGAGAGCGGCGTAAAAAGGCATGGAGAAAAATTAATAGTGAGGCAGTTATAAATATTCCCATAGAGACGTGAATATAGGCTGGCAGTTCAAAATTCATACTGCCCTCCTCTTTTTTGATCGAAGTATATAAGCACCAATCGCGAGGTCACATATAATCAAAAATAATCCGACTAGGATTAGATACTCAGCATAAGTATCATCAATCTTCAAAGCTGAGGTCTCCGTCTTCTGCTCCTCTGGAATCATGAATCTCTGTGTGCTTAGCTTATCGCTCTCAGAGGTCGAAAAAAAATTTACAGCTAAAATATCAGACCTCTCCTTCTCACCTAATCTTTGAAATAGTCCCGGATAATGAATTGTATCTCCAGGCGAAACCTCTTCCAGAGAATCAAGCTCTCTTACAATACCGACCGAAGATGAAACCACGAATGGAGCTTCGGCATATCCAACCGAAACCCCTGAACCTGAGATCCACTTGAGTAAATTTAAAGTCAGAATACTAAGCACAGGGTTTTCTCCTTTCACAAAGGGGAAAATCTCAAAACCGGTAGCTGCGTATCTCTTATTCCGCAGATCTCCACTTATGATAATCGGACCTACAGAGCTCTGAACTACAATCTGACTACCTGCCTTTGGCTTTAAAGGCGTAGCTGACTCTAACCTTAACAATGGCAGCTTAATGTATGCAGTGATCGGATTAATCTCATCCCAGCTGGTAATCTCTATTGGCAAGGCTTTGGCAAACTTCTCTTCGCCCACCTCGAAAAAGTCAGAGCTCTCTACTGGATTAATGTAAAGACTATTTACGTTAGGGTCTACCCGGGGCACGAAATTATGGAAGATTGCAAAATCGATTTTGGAAGCAATCTCAGAAAAGGTCTCGGGCCTCTCGTGATCAAATGAGACATTTTTAAAAGAATTGAGGCCAAGCTCTTTTGGCGAGAAATTTGAAACCAAAAGCCCTCGACCCGCACTAACATCTGGGGCGATAAAAACAAAATTATCATTAGATATAGAGTCAAAGGTGTGGGCCTTGGGGGAATCTAGACTGATTTTGTAACCTAATGATTTAGGAACCTCGAAAGAGACGCTAACGGTTTCACCAGATCCAACCGAGATGTTTTTCAGACCACTATCGGAAAGATTAAACCCGCCACTGACTTCGTCTAAAGACCTAAGCTGAACTGAAATCTGATTGGAGGTCTCGGTAAAACCCACTATTGATGCTGAAACTTTAAGTAAACCAGCCTTGGAACCCGACTCGGTTTTTACACCCATGATCGCTATATTTTGGAGGGGCTTAGTCAACTCCTTTGAGCCTCTATATCTCACTCTTTTGTTTTGAGGTGAGCTTTCAGCAGGTTGTTTATCAGAAAATACTACTAATTGAGAATCAATTTCCTTCGCCAACAAACTAATAATACTTGCTTCGATTCTATCCTCTCCAAATGCGATACTAATATCGTCGATAAGAGATGCTGCATCAGAGGCAGAGGTCACATTGTCGGTTAAACATTTTAAAGATGGGGAAGTTACGCAAATTTTTGCCCCTTTTCCTAGACTCAATCCTCCTAAATAAGTGACAGCATCCCTCTTGGCTAATTCTAGGAGCTCTTCATTTCCGATATCTCCACTCTTTGCAGCCATGCTCATTGAATTATCAATCAACACAACCACTGCATCATCAAATTTCTGCGAAGCAATACCAGCAGCACCTAGAATCAATGCAATCAGAGTGAGAAGCTCTAGAAAGAAACGGGGAGGGGGCCAAAACTTCTGCCGGATTTTTGGAATACCAACTAACTCTCTCAAAATAAATGTAGTCGCGACAACTACTTCGCGCCCCTTGCCGCCTCTTCGATAAGCATAAAATAGGCCTGCTGCTACTACTGGCAGAAGGACCAGGTAAAGGGGGCTAAGAAAACTAAAGCCGAGTATATTTGGCATTTATCTTTTACTCCTAACTCCGCTTCAACAGACCAATTCCGGTAAGGTTATTAATCAGAAATGGCACGATATCGTCTGATGGATTCATTCTAGCAAATTGAATTTGCGCCCCCCTCATAACATCTTCAACCGCTCGGGAGTGTGCTTCAAATCTCTCCTCGTATGCTGCAACTGTTTCCGGATCATGAGACAACGAGACGATTTCTTCGGTCTCACTATCTTTAACGATTGGATAGCTTAAGCTCTCAAATGGATTTATATCGCTTGGTCCGAGCACCTGAATGGCCGAAATATCGAGGTTCTTCGCCCTTAAGGGCTGCATGACGCGCTCTAGTTGATCTTTTGGCATCATAAAATCAGAGAGGATTATCGCCTTCCCGGGAAATCGTATCCGGGCCGCGCATCTCTGAATTTCACGGGCTAGATTAGGATTTCCTCCTGGGGTAGTTTTTAATAAGCGCGAGCCCAAGATATGAAGGGATTTTGCGCCTGTATAGGTTCCTGGATCTAGCAATCCAGGAACACTGAAGATTACGGTATCTTGCTCTATTAATGCCATGTAAGCCAAAGAGAGACTAAGATCTCTTGCTCTATCCCACTTGCGATCAGATGGATTGGCTATCATTGATCCACTACCATCAATAATTATTAGGACACTTAAATCTTCTTCTTCCTGAAATCGTTTGACGAATA
>CAZWGK010000049.1:0-833 GCA_964633685.1 uncultured Bdellovibrionales bacterium
TTAGATTTGCCAACTATCGGTGTAAGCACAATTGACGGTATTTCGAAGGTCGGATTGACAGCTCTGGTGATTGAGGCAGGAAAATCCCTAGTAGTCGAGCCTGATGCCGTGATTAACCGGGCGAATGAGCTAGGTATTTCAATCGAAGTTCGCTAGTCAGAATTTTTCCTAGAATACTCAATAAAATCGGACGTTTTAAGCAACAGTTAGGTCATTTTAGGTAATAACTACAGAGAAGGTTATCTTTAGCGAGAGTAGGTTATGTCACTTCTTATTGTTCAGTTATCGGTTGTTACCTGACCTGATTCCCGCCAAAGAGTAAAAAGTCCTAGGTATTTTATTTTGGACTCACTGTATCTTAGGAGTTACGTGAGTTCTAGCTGCACTTAGAGTGTAGATTGAGGGGTTATGGACAGCGTTTTTGACAAAAAGAATAATTCCGTGGGCGACACCTCTGCCCAAGCTATCGAAGTTCCCTACGATCTTGATTTAAAGTTTGGCATAAAAAAATTGTGTGATTCAATATCACCAGTACTATCGTCGGTTAGCGAGAATAAACTAACAGAAGCCGAGGTTAAATTTATACAGAATTCATGTGGCAAGCTTAGTACGGAGATAAGAAAAGAGCTTAAATTGAGGTCTCCTACTGACCCCGAGGTCGATTTACTCCTAACAATAAAAGATATATCAGATTCCATCAGTGAGAACGTCTCTAGTCAACGTGAGTTTATTAGGCGTGCCGAGGATTTTGACGCGGGGCGCTTAGCTAATAGTTCAGAGATGGAACGTCAGTTCTTAGATGTCGCTATATCGGAATGTGGGCGGACCATTGT
>CAZWGK010000049.1:843-8344 GCA_964633685.1 uncultured Bdellovibrionales bacterium
ATCTGCAAGTGGGCGAGGCTCCACTAAGAGAGAAACTGAAAAAAATGGCCCAGGTTCTGTTAGCAAGTGCCACCCTTTTAAGTATGGGTGGAAAAGAAGAGGAAAAGTCATTTCAGGCACTAGATAATACTAAGGCACCCACGGATGTAACCTCTGTCGAAAGCGTGGGTCAGCCTCTAACGATTGATGACGCCGAGAATCATCCTAGATATACCGAAGAAGCCCAAGATAGCGGCCAATTCAGTCAAACATTAAACCCATCCATATCTAACTTAATATCAAATAATTACTCTGAGCGCGCTCAGATAACTTTTCCTTTGTTTTCCTCTATCTCAGATACTCTGTGGGTTGGGGCTGTGTATTGTCAAAACCCAGGTGGTACGTTCACTCTGGTCAACAGAAGCTTTTCCAATCCGGAAAGTAACGTAGAGGCAGATATACAGCAGATTCGTTTCTCTGTTTCCTCAAATAAATCGTTTCCATTATTAACACCAATTGGATACGCACCAGATAATGTAAGGGTCACCGATGCAAATGGTCAGTCTGTAAATATTCAAATGGCTGACTCAGGAAGATCCTTTACTATTTCAGAAAATAAATATTTGTCTAGTATTGAAATCAACTACAGTGCAGTCGAGGCAGAAGAGCACATTGAATTATCTGAACCTGTCTCAACCAATATGGCCCGTTCTTTTCAAACCTTGGCGATGGTTGAAGCCCTGAAGAGTGACCCTAGTCGGGTTGAGGATGTTCTTTCAGCATATTTCTCGAATTATACTTACCTTCTAAGCAATGATCTGGCTGATATTGTTGAGGGGAGCGGTGTTCTTAATCGTCAGGAGATATATGGCAATATCAAATATGCGGACTGTGACACCGCGTCGATTGTGGCAGCAGGGTTGCTCAATCAGGCCGGAATTAAAGCTGGAGTTATCTGTGGATACACTGAGCAGAGAGGGGAAGCCACCAATGCTCACGGCAAGATTGTTTATCAGGATGAACAGGGTAAATACAAAACTTTCGAGTGTACCAAAGACATGAAGAGAGTACTCAAAAATGTCAGTTTTGAGAAAGAAGATAAGAATCAATTAAGAGATATATTTAAAAAATTCAAAGTCGGCGATAGTGTTGAACGTCGATTAGAATTGTATCAAGAATTCAATGAGGCCCTGGATCGCATTCTTAGCAAAAACGATTACGATGAGTATGAATGGCAACCCGAATCTCAAGATGACGGGGAAAGAACCCTATTTGACAACTACGATACGGTACGGAGGGCATTGAGTGTAGAGAAACGCGATCTTATCGATGCCTCTCTAGCACTTCTTGGGGTTGGTAGTCTGTTGTCAGCGGCTGTATTTGCGGGTCGAACAGCTGCGCAAAAATATAGAAAGTCCGCCATGGAGGCCATGGTATCAAAGGTTGAGAACCCGCTCCATGCTAAACAGAGCAATAGTCACCACCGTGGAAATTTGGCGCAAAAAATCGAGAATGAAGTTGATTACAGGATTGCCTGTTTTCTTAACGATTTCGGGCAGAATACTCTTGTAGATCAATTTAAAGAAAAGAGCGCTTCTCTTGCCATTGAGCAGAAACAGGTGATTCTCAAATATCTCTCCGTTGGTGTTGTGGTTAATCTAACGGTAGATGGTCCAAATTTATCCATCGCAAATCCAGTGTATTCGTGGTCTCAGGTGGCTTGCTCGCATAAAATAAAAAAACAGCTACAAGACCACCCGAATGATGTAATAAAAATCGATGATGCATTTAAAATTGCCATCAAGGCGACTTTCGATGAAGAAAAGATTGCCAAATCCAGAGCTAAGATTCCCGAATACCTTCAGTCAATCATTATTAACGCTCAGGGTACGTCCACTCAGGGGCCTAATCCGAGGATTATAGAAAATGGCAATATTCCGGTAGAGCGATCCTCTAATAGACGATCTATGGATCGGAGCGATGAATTCTACGGCTATCGCGAATACTCGCCTGGTGAATCAGCGCAAAATATCGATTGGGTAGCATCCTCAAGAACCGGACACGATAAGCTTTTGGTTCGGGAGTATCGTGCACCTAGGACAATTAGGGAGGATAAACGAGAGCCTGTTCAATTAGTCCTAGATATCTCTGATTGCGAGCTCGGAGATCTCGAGAAGTTCGCTGGAACTCTTATGTTTGCCGATAAGAGCACTAGGGATCGTATAGAATCAATCTCTATATGTGCTCACGGAGAGATCCTGCGAACTATTGAGCCAAAGTTAGTAAATAATGTTGTCGGTATGCGCAACTTGAAAAACATCGAGAGTCTCGTCAATATGGTTCTAGAGAAAACCCTAGAAATTAACCCAGCCCTGATCGACCGTGATAACATCAAACATAACAGGGAGTTTTATCATTTACGCGCAGTGGGTCGTGATTGTTTTCCGGTGGCACTACTGAACAGTGAGCGGAAAGTTAAAGTCATCGGGATTTGATAATTTTGTTGTAAACTGCCTCTGCGTTTTCGCGTAGCGATTTTAAGTCGCCATCATTACTAATTATAAAATCTGCCCGCTTTTCTTTTACCGAGAGAGGGATTTGAGAGTCGTACTTTTTTTCGGCTAATTCTCGCGAGCAGTTATCGCGCTTCATTACTCTTTTTATTGAAGTCTCGCGCGGAGCTGATACTACAATAACGTTATCGACCTCTGAGTAGTGTTCTCGACTTTCGAAGAATAGTGGAATGACGCACAGTACTATTTGGGGTGGATTCTCGGAGTTTTTTAAGGCTTCAATCTTTTGGCGATGGAGAGACCTAATAAGTGGATGGGTTATATCTTCTAGGGTTTTTCTTGCGGCAGCATCAGTAAAAACCAGCTTGCCTAAGGCTTTTCGGTCCAAGGTTCCGTCAGGTAGGAGATATTGCCCGCCAAATGCGCTAATAACCGCTTTAAGCCCTTCCGAGCCTTTAGCTACAGTCTCTCTGGCTAAGATGTCGGCGTCTATTATAGGCACCCCGTGAGCGGAAAATATCTCCGCGACGGTTGATTTGCCCGACCCTAAAGCCCCTGTAAGAACTACTATTTTGACGTTTCGTGACACTCCCTTTAGTATTATCCTGTTTTCGTTAAACGCCAAGTCGGAATTTTTATATGATTGATGATAGAGATGACAAAATAAACGCCTCCCAAGAGACAGAGGGCCAAGAGCCAGATGATAATATGGAAGATTACGAGGGGGACGAGGAGTTTGAGGAGGAGGACGAGCAGTCGGAGGGCAGTGCCAGAAGAGGGCGTGCTCGTAACGCAGAGGAGCTTATCATGGGGGAGATTCCTGATAGAGCTGGCCGTGCCCATGATTTGTTAAGGAGCAAGCTAAAAGGTAAAATTCAACTAAATGTAACAGGTTCGAATAGATACTTTATTGATTGGTCAAGCGCTGAGATAGCAGTCAAAAAGAATTTCACCGGAAACGCTGATACTACGATTGAAATTGAGGAGCGGGATTTGATGAAGGTAACGACTGGGGGATTAAACCCACAGATAGGAATGTTATCTGAGAAGATAAGAATTTCTGGGAATCCTGAGATCGCAGTTTATTTCTTCAACCTAATCTCGCGGCCGTTTTAGTTAAAGGGATTATGTTGTACTCGGGAAATAATAGTGAAGTGGATCAGATATTTTCGGAGCAGTCAGGCTATAAAGGGATTCAGGATCTTAAACTGAAGCGGGTCGAGGCAGGGTTGCCTGTCTATGATTTGTCGATGCTCAACCCTGATATTCCTCCCGCGAGGGCGGTTATCGATCGATTGGTGCAGGCATCTCTAAAGGGATTTAATCACCGTTACGGAGTTTCGCGTGGAATTAAGCGGTTAAGAGAGGGATTTTCAGAAAAGTATAAAGCTGCCTTCTCTGCTTCGATTAATCCAGCCTCAGAGGTCTGCGTCACGCTAGGGTGCAAAGATGCGACACTGCATTTGTTCAGAATATTCGCAGCATCAGGAAAAGATATCGCAGTGTTCGATCCGTGTTACCCGCCATACTTGTCGGCTGCCCAATATCACGGCTTAAAAGTGCACCGTGTGCCTTGGACTAACGTGGAGAACGAGTCTATCGCTAATGTCAAAACACTTGTGTCTAATAATCCGATCTCAGCCTTGGTGTTGAATTTTCCGATGAATCCAACGGGAGATACCGTAACGGCCCAATTTTGGTCAGAATTAGTGCAATTAGCCAAGCAATACTCATTTGTCATCGTGAATGATTTCGCTTATGGCGAGCTAGTGCATAATGGTTCGGGGGTAAGCTTAATGTCTATTCCTGAAGCTAAGGATGTCGGAGTTGAGATTTATACTCTGTCAAAGGCCTATAACATCCCCGGCTGGAGAGTTGCGGCCGTTGTAGGTAATTCAGGGATAGTTGAAAAGATATCCAAAATAAAATCTAAAATTGATTACGGCATGTTTTTACCAGTTCAGATAGCGGCGGCTGGTACTCTTCTAGAGGGATTAGATATCGCAAAAAGCACCAGAGAGACCTACTTTAGAAGATTGAGAGCGCTCTGTTCTGGCCTCAATAATCTAGGTTGGGAGTGTGCTATGCCAAAAGCAGGTGGCTCACTCTGGATTAAATTGCCGCAAAATCTTAAAGAAAAATTCGGGGCTAGAGATCTAGCCTCTGCTATTCTTGATAAAACAGGTGTGGCTGTTCTTTCAGGAGAACTTTTCGGAGCGGAATATGCGGATTACGTCCGCATGGCTGCTGTATTGTCTGAAGATAAAATTAGAGAGGCTTTAACCGAATTAGAGAGGATCTAATGAACCGCAAACGATTGGATTATATTTTTCTAAGCGTAGCCTTTGGTTTCTCGACCGTGACAGCTACGGCTCAGCAAGATAGCTGTGTTGAGGCGGGGAAGCTATTTCGGCGAGGTGTGGATCTATCTGACTCGTCAAGTCAAGAAGAGGATCTTTATCGAAAAGCGGTTGAGCTTTGCCCTAATATGGCTGAAGCTTTCTATAACCTCGGGGTAGTTCTTGTACGCCGTGGGAAGACCGAGGACGCGCTCCAGGAATTTAATCGTGCAGTGAGCTTATCAGCAAAAGCAGATATTTGGAGCTCAATTGGAAGTGCTAAAAGTTCCCTAAAAGATTACCAGGGTGCAAAAGAGGCCTATCAAAAGGCCCTTGAATTGAATAGCGATCACGTG
The DNA here is from genome assembly GCA_964633685.1 of uncultured Bdellovibrionales bacterium. Taxonomy (GTDB): domain Bacteria; phylum Bdellovibrionota_C; class UBA2361; order UBA2361; family J135; genus JAWXBT01. The sequence goes on from CAZWGK010000049.1 coordinate 6,031, forward strand.
TCAGCACTTCTCGGTTTAGGATTGGTCTACGACCATCTTGGGAATTTGGAATTGGCTGAGGAGCAGATACGAAAAGCTACTGAGATATCGCCGAGAGATTCTGTAGCGCAATATAATCTAGGGGTGATTCTTCTAAGGCAGAATCGCATGGCAGAGGCAATTTCTGCGTTTGAGAATTCCGTACAGAGTGAGGATTCAAATTTCGGAGCCCAGCTACAACTTGGGCTCGCGTATCAGAGGTCCGGTCGCACCGAGGACAGCCGTCGTAGCCTTGAAAAAGCGCTAGCACTGCAACCTGAAGAGATTACAGTTCATCGTGCTTTAGGCGTTACGTATGAACAGCTAGGGGCCTATGATAAGGCAGAGATAGAGTTTCGCCGGGCCTTGAAATTAGAAGAGTCCGACGTCGCCTCGATGATAAATCTCGGAATTGTTTTGTTGCGAAAATCCGTTCCTAATCCCCAAGAAGCCGAATCTTTGTTAAGAAAAGCGTTAGTTTTAGACAAAGAGAACGTTAAGACTCTGACTGCTCTGGGCTGGTCATTGGTGGAGCTGGGTCGATTCGATTCAGCAGAAGAGATGTTAAAAAAAGCTCTCGCGATTGATGGTAATAATGCTGCGGCTCATAATAATCTTGGGGTTCTTTTTTTGCGTTCGGGTAGAAACGATGAAGCTAAGGACGAATTTGAAAAGGCTCTAGCGTTGGACCCAGAGCTACAAACCGCAAGACGTAACTTAAAGCAATTTGGAGAAGACTAAGCAGGTCAATTTGCTTTGTTTTTTGGTAAATTTTTTAAACTAAGAACATTAGTAAGTCTGCTCAAAGTTTCACCTAGCCAAAGATCGCAGCCGAGAGTAAACTGCGAGAACTTTCAAAGAGTGTGGGAACTCTGTTGAAATCTGAAAAAATTTTGTGGGAAAAATTTCTTCAGTTTAGACGCTACAAGGATGTAATGGTTGGGCGACAATCCTGTGCTCTTAGCATAAGAGGATAGGCAGACGATTGCGTGCTATAGGGACTTAGTGTGGCCAAAGTTGCATTAAAATTAGTCAATTGCGCTCAATTTCAGACTGAGGAAGGCCCGCTTTGGACCTCTGATGAGCAGGATGCTCACACTCTTCATTTTTCAGTCAGTATTCCAGATAGTTTTAGTCCTGGATTAGCCAGATACTTTATCCAACGGTACTCAGGCAAAGGAGATGTTGTATTAGACCCATTTTGTGGGCGAGGCACAGTTCCGCTAGAGGCGACACTGATGGAGCGCCAAGCCATGGGAGCTGATATTAACCCGGTATATGCTAGAGTCTCTTCGGCTAAGTTGAATCCAGTAGACCTGGTAGAGGTAGCGATGTTTCTTCAGGGTGTAAATTTTTCACGACCTGTCTCTCTTGAGGGGTATTCAGAGTGTTTTGGAAACTTTTTCGACCCCGAAACTTATCGTGAATTGGTCAATTTAAGGTCAGCAATCTCTGTGCGCTCTGATAAGGTTGCTCGTTTCGTTGAGATGGTTACACTCAGTATCCTTCACGGCCATACAGCAGGGTATCTATCGGCTTATTCGTTGCCGCAGATTTCCGTATCTCCCGATCATCAAAAAACAATGAACGATAGGCGGGCAAAATCACCTGAATATAGGGCCGTGGCTCCACGTGTGCTGAAGAAAGTAGGCATGATCATGCGGGATGGGGATCGCCAGAGAATACATGATTATTGTAAAGAGGGAGCGATATTCCAAGCGGATTGTCGGAACCTTAGCCATATTAATAGCGGCACCGTTGATTTAGTGGTAACTGCACCGCCTCGACTAGGACATAAGCCGGGTTTGATGGATCAATGGTTAAGAGGTTGGTTTTGTGGCCTGACGACAAGGGACCAAAAAGCATGTCTTGATCACTCTTTTTCTGGAAAGGACGTCGAGAGCTGGTGTGACTTTATGAACTCGTCTCTGTTTGAGTTAGCGCGGGTTGTGAGGTCAGGTGGTAGAGTTGCGTTAGATTTGGGCCACGGCGATGATGCTGGATCTGACTCTGATTTGGTCGAGCCGTTAAGATCTATGGTTGAGTCATCAATGTCTGGTTACTGGGATACTGAGTCTTTGATCACTAATAAACCGCAAATTCCTCAATTGGCGGGTAGGGCTAAGGTTAATACTCCAGTTGGTCGAGAGTCTCGGGTGCTAGTACTGAGAAGAAAGTAATCTGAATGGAGAAGATAGTAGCTCCTCGTATTATCATCTCGGGCCTGACTCAGGAGGTCGGTAAAAGTCTATTTACTATTGGTCTGTTGACTGAACTCCGCCGCCGGGGAGTTAGC
>CAZWGK010000049.1:8354-10884 GCA_964633685.1 uncultured Bdellovibrionales bacterium
GTAGTAATTTTAAACAGGCTGCCTTATTAAGGGGGCTAAGTGAAAGATATGTTCACACTCTCGACCCACGCATTCAATCCTCTGGTCAGCTCTTGGAGTCACTCCATCTTGCAAGTCTCGGAGCGGAGATAGTCTTAATAGAGGGTGAAGATACGGTAGTGCAGTCTGGTCCTAATGGAGAGGGGTATTCAGAGGGTGCAGATACTTATGTGGCCCGAGTGACTCACTCGCCGATATTACCGGTGATTGATTGGCGTATTCAGCCAGAGATTAACGCTAGAGCTTTGTCAGAGCTCGCTAAACTCATAAGCGATGTAAAGTTCTTACCAGCCGTAGCCAATCGATTGCCCGAAGCACAGCCTGATGTGATACAGGCGATTAAGGTGTTAAATGAGGCTTTTGCCAAGTTCAACCAACCACCAGTGCTTGGTACAATTCCGGAATTAAGTCATACCGAATCCCTTCCTGCATACGGCGCTAGTCAGATGCGCCGTTCAGAGCCATTAACTCGCCAGTATTTGATGGAGTTAGGATTAATTCTAGCCAGATGCGTGGATATTGATGAGATCCTCCGCTTATCCAAGAAATCACCAACAATACTGTTGGAGGATTATACATTTGCACCTTTGCCGCGCCGGTGTCGAATAGCGGTGAGTTTAGATAATGCTTTCGGTTTGTGTTACCAAGATAATCTTACTTTTCTAAAAAATGCAGGCGCTGAGATAGTAAGGTTTTCGCCTTTAGCAGATACGCATCTACCCAAAGAGATAGGGGGATTATACTTAACAGGCGGATTTTTAGATGAGTACGGACCAGACCTAGCCAGAAATGACTCAATTATTAAGTCCATCCGAAAGTTTCACGACGACGGGGGTTCTATATATTCAGAGGGCTCCGGAACAGCTTATCTATCTAGAGAGTTTATGGCGCAAAAAAGGAAGTTTGCGGGGGTTGGAATCTATAAGATGGGTTGCTCCACTGGGAATCAAAAGGTCTGGAATTTTCAGAGCGACTTTTTAGAGGATTCCATCATGGGAGAGAAGGGTCTAGAAGTGAGCGGATTACAAAATGGTGACTGGCAGTTTTATAACGCTGAATCAATGATGAAGTGTCTTAGAGTGAATTTGCCCGAAGGCGGGACTGTTCTTGATGGCTACTCACCCTCGGCTCAAGTCTTTGGTACCTTTTCTTTTCTTCATTGGGGTACTAATTCGTTAATAGCCAGAAACTTTGTTGAATCGTCCTCTGTTATAAAGTTTCATCCATAATATACGGTGCTTTCGTTTTCTGCCTGATTGTATAAAGATACTTATATCGAGGTATTTTAGTTGTATGAGTCAGGAATTATCAGGAAACCTTAAAGGTTTAGCACCTTCTGAGTTAAAAGCTCTTAATAAATTATTCGGCCGGAGAGTAGACAGGTCAGAGCTCATTAGCTTCGATCTTTCTCGTGAGATCCTAGAGCTGGCAACCGCATTAAACCGTCAAATTGGGCTCCTAATTGGTCGAGACGGAAAAGTCGCAGAGGTAATAGTAGGAACAAAAGATATTATTTATCTGCCTGATTTAGGGCGATACAGAGTGGGCCAAGGACGTCTTAGAAGGCTGAGATTAATTTATACAGATCTGACATCTGGTGATGAAATTAAGATAAAGCCTGATATTTATACGGACCTTGCTAAGTTAAGACTCGATGCTGCTGTTGCAGTCAAAGCCAAGAAAAATAGGATTTCTGGAGCATATGCTTATATTCTTCCGCCGACTGGAAAGAATTCAAATAGCTCTGGTTTAGAGACTGAGAACGTAGCTGACATCGGAGATGTTGATTTAGATTTTCTTGAATTCATAGAAGACATCGAGCAGCAGTTAAATTACTACACAGAGAAGACCCACGTTGTTGGTAAGACCAATGCGATTTTAGTAGGGGTTTATGGCTCGGGAACTAAAGATATTCAATCCTCAATTGATGAATTAAAAGAGCTGGCACGCACTGCTAATGTGCACGTGCTTGATACCGTCATTCAGAAGCGCACACCGGATCCAAAAACCCTTCTAGGTAAAGGAAAGTTAGAAGAGGTGGTGTTACATTGCTTAAAGCTAGGCGCCGAGATGGTGATTTTTGATTGTGAATTAAAGCCTAATCAGTGGCGCTCTGTAACCAATAGCACCGAGCTTAGAGATATTGATAGAAGCATGTTGATTCTGGATATCTTTGCTCAAAGAGCCAATAGTAGTGAAGGTAGACTCCAGGTCGAATTAGCGCAGCTTAAATACAATCTTCCAAGGCTTGTAGAGACTGACTCCGGATTGTCTCGTCTTAGCGGTGGAATCGGTGGTCGAGGCCCTGGTGAAACTAAGTTAGAATTAGGGCGTCGTCGTATAAGAGACAAAATAGTTCTTCTTGAAAATAAGATTGAGAAGATAGGAGCCCAGCGCGATTTAAGACGAAAGCAGAGGAGTGATAACATGCTCCCCGTTGTTGCAATTCTCGGGTACACCAACGTTGGTAAATCAACTCTTTTTAATAAAT
>CAZWGK010000049.1:10894-12408 GCA_964633685.1 uncultured Bdellovibrionales bacterium
CATCTAGTGCTGTCCTGGCTGAGAATAAATTATTCGCAACACTCGACCCAGCGCATAGGCGATTAAGGCTGCCAAGTCTTGATGTGACAAAAAATGAAGCGGTTATTCTTACCGATACCGTAGGATTTATTAGAGAGTTGCCTGCAGAGTTGATGACTGCATTCAAAGCAACTCTTGATGAGTTAACAGAAGCAGTTTTATTTTTACACATTTTGGATGCCTCTGATCCTATTGTCGATGAGCGTAAAAAAGCGGTAGAAAAAATTCTCTCTGAGATGAATCTTACCGATACACCGACCGTAATTGTGTTAAATAAATGTGATAAAGCCGATCCTGAAAAGGTCGAGGCCCTGGTTAATGAGTATTCAGCAGTGCCAGTGTCTGCGACTGAGGGCAGAGGGCTTAGTGATTTATTAGAGAGAGTAGTTTACGAGCTCTCAGCACGAGAGAAGAGATTAAAACAGAAGCTAAAGGAGGTTCATGGATAAACAGCATACATATTCCTCTGGGGATGAGTTCCTAGAAGCCCTTTTAACAGCACTGTGGGGCTCTGGGTTTGAGGGCAAATCAGTCTCAATACCGTGCCAGACTGAGTATGATTTTCGTCAGGCCGATGCTGTGGCTGAGATACTTGGAGTTTGCGGTCAGAGCGAAGCTGTAAAGATTAATCGTGGGGAGGGAATAATCACCGTATCAGCTCGGCCATTGGATCCCGAAACATATACCATATCAGTTCCCCAGATTCTTGATGCCGGTCGATTGATTTTGGCTCTAGTTGTGCTTGCTACTAAGAGTAGCGGTAGGGTTAGATTCATTGTTAGAGGGGAGTTATTAAGCGTGGGCAAAACCCCAATTTATTTTCTGACTGATACTGTTTTTAAAGGGTTAGGGGATTTCGCTGAAATCAGAACCAATTTTGATAAATTAAAATATCACTCTGGCTGTGAAGTTAGCGTTATAGTCCAACCTAAGAATCTTTTATTTCAGAAAGTTGAAAAGACCGTGATACTCCCCGCTGTACCAAAAGAAGTCAGAGGCACCTCAAGTTCAGCTCAAGCGCTAGAAGAGCGCGAAGTAGCAGAGCGTCAATCCGTAGGGGCTCGTCAAGAGTTGGGGCCGTTGCCGTGTCCTATAAAAATAAGAAAGATATACGAACCAAAGAGTGAGCCGGGGACCGTTTGTTCACTCTCTGCGCATCTAAAAGAAGGCCCATTTGAGTTTTATATAGGTGCCTGGAGTTACGGGGAGCGAAGTAAGCCTGCCGAAGTAGTGGGTCAAGAGGCAGCTGAGATGTTATTTTCTCAGATAGAAACCTCGACCCCAGCAACGCACCTTATGTATTTCTATGCTCCGAGTCTCTATTTAAAGGGAATAGCGATTTCACCGAAGGAAGAGATCGATGACCAAGCCATGTATCATGTTTTAACCGAGGATCTTGGTTCCAGGTTATTTTCTGAGGCGCATCATGGCCTCCAGTAACCGAACCAAGCCATCGCGAAAAATTGGTAGCACCA
>CAZWGK010000049.1:12418-14384 GCA_964633685.1 uncultured Bdellovibrionales bacterium
CACCAAAGCCGTTCGGTTTCAGAATCATCATAGAAAAGAGTACTCGGGCGAGAAGCTCTCTTTAAAAAAGATGCCTAATGATCCGATGAAGCATCTTCTGGCTTGGTATCATAAAGCGGAGCGAGCGAAGATTGATGAGCCTAATGCTGGGGCTCTGGCGACTGCAACTAAATCGGGAGTTCCGAGCTGTCGGTACGTTCTAGTGAAAGGATTTGAGCCAGATGGCGTGGTGTTTTTTACCAATTATAAGAGCCGAAAAGGGGAGGAGCTTAAAAAGAATCCGAATGCTGCCATAACCTTTTATTGGGCTAAATTTTCAAGGCAGGTCCGAATTGAGGGGCGAATCGTAAAGGTCTCTGAGTCTCATTCTGACAAGTATTTCGCGTCTCGGCCAAGGGGCTCTCAGGTTGCCGCATCTATCTCTCCTCAGAGCAGAGAGATTCCCAATATAGAATGGCTTGAGGAAAAGTTCACAGAGCTTAGCTCAAGCAGTGATTACGATATTGAGCGTCCGTCTCATTGGGGTGGATATAAGTTAATACCAAGTCGAATTGAGTTTTGGCAGGGGCAGGAGAATAGGCTGCATCATCGGGTGGTCTATGAGAAGAAAAATAAGGTAACGAGCGGTAGTTGGAGTAAGAGAGTTTTAGCGCCATAAAATTTAGTGGGATTGATATGCTCAAAAATTTTCTCCTAGCAGGATTTTTTTTGACTACAGTATATTTTGGTCTAGAGGCTTATCACGCAAAAGAGAAGGTTGCCTGTCTTGAATCAGAGCTATGTGCTGAGCGCTCTAAAGTGTCGCAGCAGGCGAGCCTAGTTGAGCCTAAAACTGATGAGGCTATTTCAGCGAATAAGAAATCAGCTGAGTCTACACAAGACGAGCAAAATGAGTCTCCACAGCCGCAGTCTGTTGATTCAAGCCAAGATGCCGGCGGCAGCAAAGAAGCACAGTCTAAGAGCCAAGAGATTCCAGCCGAAGTTGTTGACTGGAGACTAAAGTCAGTAGAGAAATTTGTTGATTTAAGTGAAGCCCAGCGGGAGCAGCTTAGAGAATTATTTGGAGGTCGAAATACAGATCCGTTAGCCCAAGGTGCAAGCGATAAAAAAGTGACCCTGAAAGATGTCTTAGGAGAAGATAACTACGCTGTTTATCAGGATGCTAGGGCTCGTGCAAAAATAAAGATAGAGAGCGAGAATAGAGAGAAAGATATTCTTTACAAAGCTCGAATCATAAATCTAACTCCGAAAGAGGAATCGATATTGAGAGACGTAACTCTTAAGGTCGACCAAGATATCGAAGCTCGCAAGCAGGCCGATGATACAAAACCTGCAACTCCATATGAGGGACTAGCCCGATATCTTCAGTACGAAAAGCTAAGGCGTGAGCTAATCGCTGCTGAGCTTAAATCTGAACTCCCCACCGATAAATACGAAGCCTACCTCAAAGTCGATGCCGATTCGGCCGCATCTGAGATGGGCGTGTGGCATGGGGAGTAATTCATCACTGATTTTTAAGATTAAATTTGGATAAAATGCTCGTTAATATTGTAATATCTTTTTTACTTCTATCGCTCGAATAAAGGATCCTTCTCATTAACTCCATTCTCTGAAGAGCTGTTACAAATAGCCTCATAATAACATTTAAAAGCTGTAATTTTGATCCTTCTACCTTCTATAGCAGTCTCGATAGTTACACTGGCACACGGCGTGATAATTCTTATTGATTTATAACCTGTAATCCCGCAGTTTCTTTTTGCATCGTCCTTTGCATTTGTCTCGGCCTCTGAAAATGTTTTGGCATCTTTTCCCCAGCCCTCTATGTCGAAGGCAGATGCTTGGTCGGGCCGAGCTATTAATACAACAAAGACTGCTATATTGAATAAAATTTGTTTCATAATCCTAACCTACTAGTGATTCTAGTTTATCAATGACTCTTGCAATCTTTTCACGACATGGTTGTTGG
>CAZWGK010000050.1:0-3597 GCA_964633685.1 uncultured Bdellovibrionales bacterium
AAAAGATTTATGACCCTCAGTGCCCTTTAATGCTGAGAGTATTGAGCCCTCACCTTTTACTCTCTCCTTTAGGATAGCAACAATTCGCATCGTCTCTTTGGCCTGCTCAGCAAGCCTCTTCCAATCCCTGGTTGTTTCATTAAAGCCACCCTGCAAAAAAAATAATTTTGCAGCAATCTTGAGTTCCGGGCCCATGCTCTCAGGCCCCATCACCTCTCTAAAACTCCTATGCCAATTGAGCTCTTTAAATGGAATATTCTTCGCCCTACAAACTGCCTGCATCCGAGTGTATGCATTTCTTTCGTTGCCATCGGTGCAGGCTGTAGCTATAAATTTTTGACCGTCTATGCCTTTAAGATTTAAAAAATCCTGCTTAACCAAAGAGGCAAGCTCCGCAAATTGCTGGGTAGAACCAGGGAATTGAAACCACCCTAACTCTTTAAATGGATGCCCTAAATGCCGAGAGACCACACTCGCTAACTGATGTCCTCTTAGCATATTTCCATCAGCGTATTTGTTTGAAAATGAAATATAGCCAGTGATGCCTTTTAGTTCGTTTATTTTTTCAGAGCCACCTTCAAAAGTTTTATTGATTACTCCCACCACTTCATCAAATTTATCAACCGTTCCCTGGAATGCACTCCAACCAAGGTCATCGAACTTAAGATTGTGCTGTTTGCAGATTGCACTTACAAATGCGTAAGCTTTTTGCATTCGGCCCCCGGCATAATCTCGCGCAAAATTAAGATAGCCCTGAAACCCCTTAAGCTCCTCAAAATTATCTAACACAGCGGTCGTCATTACTTTTAAATCATGGGTAGTGCCCGGCAATACTGTCCAACCCATATCTTTTCTTAAATGTAGACTCTCAGTCTTACAGGCCTTGCTCATGAGCAATTGAGTTAGCAACATGTTGCCACGTGCATAAAGATGAGACAGTACTCGATAGCCCTTTAAATCCTCAAAGATTTTGCGTAGACCTGGCTCACCAGCTATCTGTTCTAAAGCTTCGCTAATTTCTTCTCCGGTCTTTACTCCTACAATTTCGGCCCGCACGGCTGCTGCCACTCGGTGACGCCAATAAGCATCATCATCTATTCTGGAATAAATCTCTTCAAGTGAAGTTTTTACAAATGATTTGGCCGGAATCAGAACAAGATCGTCATTGACTCTCGAAGCTTCAGCGATAAGATTTTTAGTCTCTTTTAAAGAAAGCTCCTGAGTCCTGCTATCTTCAACTGCAACCATTACCCTTAGGGTAACCTCTTGAATTACTTGGGCTAGATGTTTTCTTGCTTCTAGTGAGTCATCAATGTTGGCGCCCGGCAAATCAATACCGACACCAGCCATAAATGCCTCAGCACCAGCCTTAACTTTTTCACGGAGATCGGCTGCAAACTTAGTTGAGGATAGTGTTACCGGAGTAGTTTCACTCAGAGAAATATTTTCAGACACAGGCGCACCATCAGAGGCCGAACCTGAAGATATTTTTGAAATCTCAGAGCCCATGATCGTGCCAATAGAAATACAATGACGAGTGTTTAACGAGGCTGATTAATGAAGTATCCTGACCTATTACCTGAAAGGATCGCCAACAGTTGGACCGGCATAAACTTTTCGAACCATATTATTATCTGGCTCAGCTCGTTGCGAATCGTCCAGAACTCTCTGTTGAAGATCTTGGAGCTGCCTTTGTTGAGAATTTATCTCACGTTGATTGCTCCTAATTGCGGAGTCTTGCGCAGCAAGTTCAGCTCGACGAGAATCCTCTAAGTGATATCCAGCAGCAACGCCCAGAACAGCACCAGCTCCGGCACCAATCGCAGCTCCTATTCCTGGGCTGCCACCATCAATGACGCTACCGATAAGCGCACCAGTACCAGCACCCGCGGCTGCTCCTCCAATACCCATAGCTACCGGAGCATCGTCTGCCTGCATCGAACAACCACTAAGAGTCAGGACTACGAAAAATGATTTAAGGGAACACTTCATAATCACACCATCCTGTAAATTACTGTAACTATTGATGTTATGGCTATTTTAAGTGGCAATGTATCTTTGTGAACCAAAAAAAATCCCTATCGCATCTAACTAGTTAGCTGCTTTACTAAGGGCAGTCGAGTTTATTTTTTATGGGTCCAGTAAAGTCATGGCAGAAAAAATCAAAATACTTTTAGTTGATGATGACATGACATCTCTCGATCTCATGGATCTCCTCTTTGAGGATAAGGGGTTCGAAGTCGTTCGGTGCTCCGACGGCATGCAGGCTGTCACTGCCGCTAAATCTGATTCACCTGATATCATCTTAGTGGATCTAATGATGCCTGGGATTACTGGTCAAGAAGCTGTACGCAAAATCAGATCTCAGGGAATAAAAATTCCAATTGTTGCATTTACAGCTCTCGATGACGAAGATACTCATCAAGATGCTAGAAACGCTGGATGCAATTTAGTCCTTACAAAACCTTGTAAACCACTTGAGTTACTCAAGCATATTAACGATCTAGTTAGAAATTCCTAACTTTTAAAAATTAGAGATGATTAATTTATTTGGTGACCACTAAGGCTGTGCGCCCGAGCATTATCTTGTCGCCCTCTTGTAACCCTATTTCCGCCCCTTCATCCAACCGCTCAGTAGAGTTTACATAAGTACCGTTCAAGCTACCGAGATCTTTTATCGTAAGCAGAGCACCATTCTTTTCAATTACGGCATGGCGCCGAGAGATCTTTTCATCTGTGTCCTCATCAGAGAGATCTATAATATGACACTCATTTGCATCAAAGGAACGACCGAGCAGATTTAAGCCGTCTGCAATTTCAAACTCCCTGCCTGGGGTAACACCCTTTACAACTCGTAATTTCATCTGTGCTCCTTGATAAGACTCCCCTATGAGGTCGGCATACTCGTTATATTTAATAAGGAGCTTTTCCAAACCATAGTCTCGCCAAATAAAACAAAATGAATCCTCTGGTTCAAATTCTGAGTCTATAATGGTAGACTACTAAGATTGGCAGTCGGTGAGGTCGCTATTAAGGGCGCCGCTGACAGTAGTATTGCCAGGGGATTCGAGGCTTTTCCCTTTAACTTATTAAAAGCACTCCAGAATTTTATTGGGAATTTTATCGAGCTCGAGTTTAGACCAAGGTCTCAATTCGAGGAAAAATTTTAACGTTTATTAATAAATTCTTTCCAGACTTTACTTTTAGTTTTGATAGAGATCATGGTCACCTCAAATAGGACAGCATTAACCAATCCCAAAGTAGGGCCCAAAGGCGCCCTGCGGGTGCCGTTATGCTTGGTGCCTCGTACGATTGATATCGACTCATCGGTGACAATTGGCTCCGCACATATCGGAGTCCCAGCTCAGGTCTCATCAAAATCTAATAATAGTAAAGTTTGGTTCGATTCAGGACGGACCGAATGGACAAATACATGCTTATCAATGCCGTACACTCTGAGGAGTGTCGGATCGCTATCGTTGAAGACAAGAAACTTGTCGAGCTCGAGGTAGAATCTAATACCGGGCGAACCACAAAAGGAAACATATACCGAGCGAAAATTTCTAGGATTGAGCCTAGCTTACAGGCAGCTTTCCT
>CAZWGK010000050.1:3607-14219 GCA_964633685.1 uncultured Bdellovibrionales bacterium
CGATTTAGGCTCTCGTAGAAATGGCTTCCTACAAATCAACGATATTCATCCAGCGTATTTTAAGAATTGGAATCCACCTCCAGGTAGAAGAGCCCGTCCTAGAATTCAAGACGTCCTTGAACCAGGCCAAGAGCTTGTGGTTCAAATCGTAAAAGAAGAGAGAGATTTAAAAGGTGCTACTTTAACAACTCACCTTTCACTTCCCGGCCGATACATAGTGCTCATGCCAGGTAGCGACAAGGGTGGCATCTCCAGAAAAATAAGTGACGAAGAACAACGTCAAAGACTTAAGAAGCTATCTCAAGAACTAGAAATTCCAACTGGAATGGGAATCATAGTAAGAACAGCTGGATTAGATAGGTCGCTAAGCGAACTCAGCCGAGACTTAACTATTCAGTTGAAGTTATGGGAAGAGATATTAATGTCAGCACAAGGGTGTGCTTGCCCGACCCTTCTTTATGAAGATAATCACCTACCAACTCGAGTTATGCGGGATTACTTCACTCCAGATATTCGAGAGGTATTGATTGATGAGCCCAAAACCTTTGAACAGGTTAGAGAGTTCGTATCCAAGGTTATGCCTCGGTATAGGTCAAGAATAAGACTGTATCAAGATGAAGCCCCTCTGTTCTCAACATACAACATAGACGCACAGGTTGAGACAACCTTAATGCCTGAAGTCAAACTACCTTCTGGCGGCGCTATCGTGATTGAGCAACTCGAAGCTTTAGTTGCTATCGATGTTAACTCAGGCAAAGCAACCCAAGGCGGAAGTATTGAGGACACAGCATTTCAAACTAACCTCGAAGCCGCAGAAGAAGTTTCAAGACAGCTTAGGTTGAGAGACTTAGGCGGCCTTATTGTGGTCGACTTTATTGATATGCTTGATAAGCGTCATCGAATCTCGCTGGAAAGAAAGATGTCTGAAGTCGTTACAGGAGACAAAGCCCGTGTTGAGTTGGGACACCTCTCAAAATTTGGTCTTTTCGAGATGTCACGTCAACGGTTAAGGGCTCCTCTAGCCACACAGAGCCATCAGAATTGCCCAATCTGCGCTGGACGTGGACAAGTTAAAGATCCAAATCTAGTGGCACTTGAAGCCCTCAGAAAAATTCAAGCCGCAGTAATTGTGGGTGGAGTTGATGTTGCTAAGGTCAGACTGCACCCTAATGCGGCTCTGATCCTTCTAAACAACAAGAGAACTGAGATCTCCAAACTTGAGCAAGAAAAAGACGTAACTATTCTTGTGCTGGCAGACGGCCGACTAAGACCTGACGAAGTTCAGTTCGAAATGGAGACCGCTCCAAGAGAGGAAGGCTCAACGCTCCGCAGAGCGCCAGTAAAAGCTGCAATCGGGGGAGCCGAAGAGGAAGAGAGCAAAAAAGACTCCTCTAAGAAAGCTCCCGCTGAGGCCCAAGGATAACTTTTGCCGCAATCCGTTTAGATGCAAACCAGGTAGCTCCGGCGAGGAGCGAAACTGCTACTATTAGCCCTGTAGTACCCTCAAAGTATCCAAACTGTAGGGTAGCAAACCACTCTACAATCTGTTTTGAAAATAAAAGCGCCTCGCTTATTCCTTGTAGCACTACTCCTTTAGGATCAAGACCAAAAAGCAGAAGCATTATGGCAATAATAACTAATTTGCATCCGACTACTGATAAAAAAGGTGCTAACCACGGATTGATTAGTAAAGAGGAGGCAGAAAACCCACCAAATCTAACCGCACTCACGAATCCTGTTAGAGTGGATGCCACTACGGAGCTCCATAAAAATTTACTCCAAGGCCCTTTGCCTACAGAATCCCCGACTTGAAGTCCCGCCAAAGCCGCGAAGCTCAATTGGACTCCAGGATCTAGATAACAACCAGGTGCCACCAACGCCATGCTGAGCAATCCTATGATTAAGAAATTTACACCACCGGATTTATGCCCCATCATCTGCAAGATGCCAGCCAGGAAAAGCGCCAACCAAGCTCTGAGAACTGGACCGTCAGGCTCCACCAATAAAACAAAGAGTCCAGTAACTAAGAGTCCGATCGGAATCGATATATAGAATATAGGCACACTCCGAACTAACCAAAAAAATCTCCCCAAAAATGCCGTAATTAGCCCTAATACTGCCCCGTAAACTAAGGTGACCTGATACCCAGAGACTACTAAAACGTGAGACAAACCAGTAACTCGAAAATTATTTTCAGTGACTTCTGACAACACATCTTTGATGCCTAGGCTTGTAGATAGAGGCAGTCCAGAGATCTCTCCGGCTCCCACTACTCGCTCAACTTCTTTTTTGATCAATATCCGTAGGCTTTGAATCCAGCCGATATCTTGAGTAATCGGTAGAGATGCAAATTGAATCTTACAACTTCCAACAAACCCTTGTCTTTGAAGATATGCCGAATACGAAAATACCGAGTCTATCTTAAGCCCTTCAAAGACGCCTTTGATTATTAAAGTGTCACCTGCTCTGACTTTATTAAGATTGCGCCAAGGCAAGTCGATACCTCGACAGAGATATCGCACAGATTTTTTAATCGGACTTACTGTGGACTTGCGACCATCAGGATTAAACAGGTCTTCCGCCGATCTAACCTCTGCTAGCACTCTAACTGGGACTTGAATCTCCCCTACTCGTCTGCGCCGGGGTGAATCATCAATTTTTACCACGTATGAATTTTGAGAGGATAATCCTTTAAAATCGGCTACGGGCAATATTACTCTAACCCCTACTATTCCTAAAAAAACGGCCAAATAGAGCCGATTGTGAAGGCGACCTAATATAATAAATCCCCATTGTTGGATTAGAAGTTGGATGACACCATAGAGCACAGCTATGACTATGATGTTTGACCACCAAAGTGCCAAAGTTTGCCCAACTATGAGGCCCAACAGAAATAACGCTGCTGGGAATCTCTGGTCGAACCTGATTAATTTTTTAAAAAATTTAAATTTCACATTTACCTATTCGACAATCTTAGCCATAAGTTGCCTAGCTGGGTGTGCTGCTCAAAAAATAGAGCCGAAAATAGTCGGTAACCCCATTCTTGAAAGAGGGCAAATATTGAATAGATATCAGGTCATAACTGATTATCGACGATCAGATTATCTAGCGAAAATATCTCGAAAATTATCATCTGCGGCTGGGCTCGATGCCCCGATTGATATCTCGATTTTAAAGACGGATCTCCCGCTAGCCTTTTCTATATCCAACGGCGATGTCTTTATATCAACTGGATTTATTCATCAGCTTCACGATGAAGAGAGTTTCGTATTTATACTAGCTCATGAGCTATCTCACGCCCTCCTGGAGCATCATCAAGCACAACAGCCCGAGGCCTCATTTGAATTAGCCGCCGATAGCTTAGCTCTTAATATAATTCTTAGGGCTGGATACCCCGCTCAATCAGTATTCCCGACACTGGTTAATTCATACTCTTCAGGTTTTATTAGCCGACACGATTCAATCTCTTCAGCATTCGGATCTGACAAACTTGTGCACCCCCCACTTCAAGAGAGAATCATCAATTTGAATGACACATTCAGTCGCTTTGAACTTTCAGCTACAGATATTCAAGAAATTGCTTTTGGAAATAATTCGGATGAGTACTTTAATTTTAGCACCAAGCTCCAGAGCTAAAAGATTAATCCTTACAGATTCTTTTAAGAATATCCTCAGCCACGGTTAGAGGAACCTTGCCACGTGCAGATATTTCCGCAGCTGTAAATCGCTTAAGTGCCTCTACGCTCCCAAAAAGAGTTAATAATCGGCGCTTTCTTACTTCACCTAATCCGAGAATATTATCCAAGGCCGATTCAAAAACTCGACGTGCCCTCTGACTACGATGAAAGGTTATAACGAAGCGATGGGCCTCATCTCGGATTCGCTCCAAAAGGTGCAACACAGGGGTTCCCAACGGCAGAACTATTGATTCATCTTTATAAGGTAAAAATATGCGTTCTGGCTTGGTTCCATCAGGGCCTGCAATATCAACACCTGGTCTAAACTTAGCTAGAGAGATCATCTCAAGGTTACTCTTGAGCTCCTCTCTGGCTCTGATAGCCGCAGCTAATTGACCTGCTCCGCCATCTATCACTAGAAGATCAGGCAGATTGTCTTCTGCCATTCCGCGCTCAATTCTGCGTTTTGTAACCTCATACATCGCTCGAAAATCATCGGGCTTACCACTCCAATCTAGTTTATACCTTTTATAAGAATTCTTATCTGGCAAACCGTCCTGAAATACCACGATGCTAGCTACTATATTCGAGCCCTGTAAATTAGAGATATCTAAACACTCAATTCGCCTTGGCATTTGCGAAAGAGATGCTATTTTCGCGAGCTCACCCGCAGCAGCAGAATACCTCTCTTCAGCATTAAATTTTTCTGAGAAATTTTGCTTGGCATTTAGTTCAGCAATTCCCAAAAGCCTCTTCTTTATGCCTCGCTCAGGGCTTAGAATACTAGGCTTTATCCCGCGATTAGTTTTGATTCTATCCTCCACTAGAGACGGGTCATCAATTTCAAGTGGCAGCAAAACCTCCTCGGGAATCTCGCCGCTCTCATAGTACTGATTTAAAATCTCCTGGATTACCTCTTCATCACGGCCAATGACGTTATCTAGCGAAAAGTTCTCACTGCCACTTATCCGACCCCCTCTTACATGGAGTAACGAAACTGCGACCAAATGACCCTCACGGCAGTATCCAACCACGTCTCGGCTCTCACCACGGTATGAAATAATATCTCTGCCAGCTTTAAAATTTTCTAACAGATTGATCCGATCCCTATATAAAGCGGCTTCCTCGAATCTAAGCTCCTCTGAGGCTTTCTCCATTTTCACGGTAAGCTCGGGGATTACCTCGGCAGCTCGTCCTTCCAAAATCCGCTCGGCTTGCTTTAACCACTTTCGATACTCGGTCTTATCCACTTCTAAGCAACACGGGCCAGCGCACCTTTTAATTTCATACTCTAGACACGGGCGCTGCCGATTTATCATGACAATGTTACTGCAGGTCCGAAGTGGCACCACTGTTTTAATCAAATCGAGTACTCCACGAAGTTCCTGCCCATATGAATACGGTCCAAAATAAGTAGCACCATCCTGCTCAATCCGTCTGGTGAGCTCTAGTCGGGGATACTCTTGATTGTAATCAATTCGCACACTCAAGAATGCCTTATCATCTTTAAGACGAATATTGTAACGCGGCTTGTATTTCTTTATTAAATCACTCTCAAGAACAAATGCCTGACTCTCGCTCTCGGTAACGATAGTATCTATAAAGGCGAGCTTTTCGAGTAAAAACGCTATCTGGGCTCGAGTATCTTGATTGGCAAAATAATTTCTGACTCGATCTCTGAGGCTCTTAGCCTTGCCGATGTATATGATTTTACCATCTTTATCCTTCATCAGATACACACCCGGCGATTCAGGCAGTGTTTTGACCCGATCTGCTATAGGATGTTTTGAGGATAAATCATTCATTTTAAAAACACTTGGGTTTATGTATAGTTCACCGTCAATTATTTAATTGTAGCATTACTCGGTCGGTTCTTGCACCTATGCACAACACCCCAGAAAATACCGAACAAACTAACCAAATAAATCCGCATTTAATTAGACCACATGAATCAGTTGAGACCGAACTTTTGAAGGATCTGCTATCAGATAGCTCAGAAGATATAATCAAAGCGTGTCATGGAATTGTCCGACTAGCAAAACAAGATGGGGATCTCTCTGGACTAAGACCGAACGCTACCGGTGACCTTTTAAAGTTAGTAATCACCACTCTTAATAAAGAGGTGAGATACTGCGCAATAAGTGCTTTTCTTGCTCTGCATCCATCTTTAGAAAAAACCGCTATCCGATTTGCCGAGAAGATCGAAGCAGCAACTGCAAAAAAAATTTATGAAACCGGAAAAAGCCTTTACGCAGGGCACTATGACTGGACTAATTTCCCTATCGCCGAGCAAATTCTGTTAGCTGGCAACACTCTCTGTGAGTCTTTAATGCGGGCCCATTTTGTAAATCAAGGTAGCAGTGACAACGAATATATAAAATTTGCGGTGATCGCTTTAGAGGAGGGACTAAACGGATTGAAAGTTAAGGAGACGATGGATGATCTATCGGCGTATCGTCCTCTTCTCCCGCTTGAAATACGTGCTCTACAAAACGATCTAGACTCCCTTGCCAAGGAGGGGATTTTAAAAAAGGAGATAAAAGTAATATCACTCTCCAAAACGGCCAGGACTAGAAACAAAGAGATTACCAACCCAGACCATACACTAAGGCAGTCCAAAATAATCCCGCCCACAGAGCTAGACACTCGAGTCGCAGCAGAGTTATCTTCTCAAAAAAATAAATCAGACCACCTCTGCAGGAAGCTAGCGGTAGCTAAGTCATTTAGTCAGGCATCTTCAATTATCATTGCGCTCGGGGACCACGGAGATATAAGAGCAATTCAAGCTCTAAAGCAGGCCCAAATGGGATTAGTCGACGGCGGTGGGATGTTCCTCCGATTTGATAATGACCAAAGAAATGATGAATTATTAAAGCTCTGCCAAGTTGCAATCGATCGAATCATAAAAAGAGTAAGCTCGGATAAATAATTTATTTTAGTAGCTCTTTCTGAATCGCCACAATCGCGTCTCTAAGCTCTGCGGCTTGCTCAAACTCTCGTCTCTGAGCGGCGGCCAACATATCTTTACGAAGCTTATCAAGAAGTTTTTGCTGTGCAGCCTTATCGGTTGGTATCTGAATACTTCTGCCTTGTAATTTAATTCCCTCACCTTCCTCAGGTGGAGCATCCACTAATGCTGGTTCAATATCTCTAGTAACCGTACGCGGAGTAATACCATGTATTTTATTGTATTCTTCTTGTTTAGCGCGACGGCGAGCTGTCTCTGACACAGCCTCCTTTATAGAATCAGTCATTATGTCAGCGTACAAAATAGCTCGTCCGCGCTCATTTCTAGCAGCTCGGCCCATAGTTTGAATTAAAGACCTGCGAGAGCGCAAAAAGCCCTCTTTATCAGCATCAAGAATTGCGACCAAGCTTACCTCAGGAATATCAATACCCTCTCGGAGCAAGTTAATTCCGATCAGCACATCAAAATCTTTTCGCCTGAGCCCTCTAATAATCTCCACTCTCTCGAGAGTATCAATATCGGAGTGGAGATATCGGGAGCGCACTCCGATTTCACGCATGTAAACAGAGAGATCCTCTGACATTTTTTTTGTAAGAGTTGTGATTAATACTCTATCACCCCGCTCGACCGTGGCGCGAACCTCTTTCAAAAGATCATCAACCTGATTTGTTGCTGGTCGAATAATAACCTCTGGATCAAGGAGCCCTGTTGGTCGGATTAATTGCTCCACCACACGGCCCTCACTCCGCTTCATCTCAAACTCTCCGGGTGTTGCTGATACAAACAGAGTCTGCCCAGCTCGCTGCCAAAACTCCTCTTCATTAAGAGGGCGATTATCAAGTGCTGAGGGGAGCCTAAAACCATGCTCAACAAGGGTCATTTTGCGAGATCGATCCCCCTTATACATTCCGCCAATTTGAGAAACAGTGACGTGACTTTCATCAAGCACCAGCAGGTAATCATCTGGAAAATAATCCATAAGTGTTGCTGGAGGCTCACCTGACCCTCGCCCAGTAAGATGACGGGAATAATTCTCAATACCAGAGCAGAAGCCGACCTCTTTTAGGAGTTCTAAATCATAAAGAACCCTCTGCTCTAGTCTTTCAGCCTCTAAGGTTTTTCCAAGCCCCTTTAACTCTTGAAGTCTCTCGAACAACTCTTTGCGAATCGTTTCTCGTGCTTTTTTGATTACATCAGGCGGCACAACATAGTGACTCGCCGGGAAGAGATCGCATACATCTAGGTCTCTGATAGTTGCCTGCGTAATTGAATCAATCATCTTGATCTCTTCAATTAGATCGCCAAAAAACGTAATCCTCAGAGCACGGGAATCTTCGTTAGCCGGGAATATATCGATTACTTCGCCATTTACCCTGAATTTTCCACGGCTAAATTCAAATTCTGTCCGCTCGTACTGAAGATAAACAAGTTGCTTCAACAACTCAGTGCGCTTAATTGTCTGTCCTTTTCGGAGAGACATCATCATATTTACGTACTCTTCGGGCGCACCGATACCGTAAATGCATGATACACTCGCCACTATGATAACATCGCGAGATCTCAGAAGCGCAGTTGTTGCGCTGTGACGCATCTTATCGATCTCATCGTTAATTAGAGCATCTTTTTCAATGTAAGTGTTTGTTGACGGAATAAAGGCTTCTGGTTGGTAATAATCGTAGTAGCTTACGAAATAATGAACTTCGTTGTCAGGAAACAGACTTTTAAACTCAGAGAATAACTGCGCCGCTAAAGTTTTATTCGGGGCTATTATCAGAGTCGGGCGCCGCTGATTTTTTATCAAGTTGGCGACAGTAAAAGTCTTTCCCGACCCGGTAACTCCAAGCAGTGTCTGATATTTAATTTTCTGATTGAGATTCTGATTGATTGCCCGGATTGCTTCGGGCTGATCCCCCTGAGGCGAAAACGACGACTTTAATTTAAAGTCCGCCTCAGGGAGGTCTCTTCTAGCAATGGTACTGATAGCACCACTCCTAAAAATTAAGCTTTACGATTTTGTGACCAGGACTGACCCTTCTCACGAACGGTCTTAATACGCTCCTTAGCCAACTCAATCGCTACGACTTCAGGGAACTTCTTACGCTTTTCAGACTCATTCAGAATTGTCTGAGTTGTCTGATAAATCGCATCAACTTTCTCTGTTACCCAAGCTCTGTTCCAGCCACCTGGATTATACTCAGCACCAACCGAGATAACGCCACCAGAGTTGATAGCAAAATCTGGACAGTACATGATTCCACGCTTCTCGATCTGAGCATACATGCTTGAATCAAGAAGTTGGTTATTGGCAGCTCCGGCGATGATATCGCACTTCAAGCGACCAATTGTGCTTGGATTAACTGTTTGACCGATAGCGCAAGGAGCATAAATGTCAGCCTTAACATCGTAGATCTCATCTACAGATACAGCTTGAACATTGAACTTGTTGCGAGCATCTTCAACAGCAGCTTTGTTTGTATCGCAGGTAACAACCTTAGCTCCGGCTTTTACCAGGTGCTCAATAAGGTACATACCAACGTGACCAGCGCCCTGAACAGTAACAGTCTTACCTGTTAAGTTCTTAGAGCCGTATTTCCTCTCACAGGCAGCTTCAATGGCGCGGAAGTTTCCAAGAGCGGTCCAAGGAGAAGGATCTCCGGAACCACCTTGATCCATCGCGAAACCAGCGGCGTACTTCGTTATTGTACGCATTGTCATAACGTCAGATACGGAAGTTCCCATATCTTCGGCGGTAATATAGTAACCATTCAAACGGTTGAGGCACTCAGCAAATCTAAGGAACATCTCCTTACGGCCTTCCTTCATCTGAGGATCGGCAATCAATACAGACTTTCCACCACCGAGATTTAATCCGGCAAGGGAGCTCTTGTATGTCATACCTTCAGAGAGACGCAGCACGTCGTCTAAAGCTTGGTTCTCGTCCGTATAGAGACGGAGGCGGCAACCACCAAGTGCGGGGCCTAATGTTGTATCATGAATACCAATAATGGCTTTGAGACCGACCTCTGGAAAGTTAAAGAAGGCTACTTGCTCGTGCCCACGCTTTCCAACTTGGTCAAATACTCTGCTGCTCTCCATATTTTCATCCTCAATGATTACACGGGACATAAATCTCCCAAATTTATTAAGCTGAACTGTTAACTTCAAGGCTCAGCCCAGATCGCGACTATAGTAAACAGGGATTCGCAAATCAACATCTTGGGACAAAGAAGCCTGGTCTGCTAAGTCGCTTAAGGGTTGAAACTATTGAATATAATGAAGGCCCTAGGGCAGTAAAGAAAATTGCCTAGCAAGGAATCAGAATAAGACTCGACAAGTTAAATAGAGGACTTACTTGTTGCGAGAATCGTCAGCAGTCACTGTATAAGACGGGGTACCTTTTGGGGCCTTCTTTCCAGCGTAATCCATCTCGTTACGATCACATGCTACTAAGAAAGCGGAGGAGATAATTAAAGCAACTAAGATTTTTTTCATATTCGAAATCCCTAAAGTAGAGAGAGCCTACCTTAAAAGCTGGCCACTTAAAAGACCTGGAGTGCGTAGAAAATCTGTAAGGTTTTTTATATCGACCTCTTTAACAACGACCTGCCCTATATCCTCTAAAATAGGTAGCTTTACAGAACCCCCGACAGCCTTTTTATCAGTTGCGATTGCGGATATTGCGCCCTCTAGACTGAAAGACGATGGCAAAACCTGTGGCAAGACCTGGAGCTTGGAAAAGAGGTTTTTCATTCGGGATAATACCGGGCTACTTACGAACTGATGCTCTAAAAGGATCCCAAAACCTACAGCCTCACCGTGAGAGATCCCTTCGTAATGGCATCCCCTCTCTAAAGCGTGACCAACTGTATGCCCAAGATTTAAAACAATCCGCTCATCAGTACTTTCAAACTCATCGCGACTTACTATGTTAATTTTTACTGCAGCTATATCGGGAATCAGCGGTGCT
>CAZWGK010000051.1:0-7168 GCA_964633685.1 uncultured Bdellovibrionales bacterium
CATAATCTTGTTTTTCTAGAACAGAGATTGCGCCAACGCCGACAGCTTCTTGTCCGATATAAAGATGAAGGAATCCACCGATTTTGCGTTCGGTGTAGAGGCGAGCAGCCTCCTCTTCAAAGCGTCGAATCCTCAGCATTTGTCTGTAGAGGTCTAAGAGTAGCTCGTGATCCATAATGTTTTGGTCAACTTTGAAACATGGGATAAGTCCCGAAAGTCGCTCATTAATACCGTATTAGAGGTGCCCTGAGCAAGTGCGACACTAGCTGATTTATGAGATAAGTTATAGAATCCCCGTAATAATTTATGAATTATAATCGTTTGATAGCCATTGATCCGAGTTTGACCTGCACTGGGTGGGCGATGTTTTCTCTGACTGATGGAGTTTTGAGGGGTGTGGGGAACGTAAAGGCACTTCCTCCAGCCACGCCCTTTGCTGAAAGATTGGCCCGTCTACAGGCGCGTGTGTCAGACCTGATGGTTGGGTTGAAGTTAGGGCAGCGCGATATTTTAGTCTGTGAATCTCAAACCTCGATGTTGGATCCCAAGGCAGCGATAAAAGTTGAACAGGTGAGGGGAATCTTCGAGGTATTAGCTCGGGCTCGGGGAGTCAGTGTGCCAGGTCGGATGAACCCCCGCTCTGTTCAGCGGGAGCTGTTGAATTTCAGAGGTGTGCAACAAAAACGATACGATGTAAAAATGGCGGCTTGTAAAGTGGTAAAAAATATTTTTTCTAAACAATTAGAGGCGCTCGGTTTTGATCCCTCTATTAAGAATTTGGTTAAGCACCAAGATATAGCAGATGCCATTCTAGTCGGGAGCCTCTCTGTTAGTCGCATTGCCGATGCAAAGCGTGCCAAGATAGCGATTGAGCAGGTTTTTATGGAGAAAAAAGGTGCCTCAAAGCGGTTTTATAAAGGTTGGGGTGCCCAAGGAGATAGAGCTGCAAGGTGGAGTGAGGCTGATATTTTAAAATTAGCCTCAGGAATTTAAACCTCTTTTTAAAAGAGTGGGGAGCCGAGTGAGTAAAATATTTTTAAATATTCTGCTGATTGTTGTTGCTATTGCGGATCAAGGATTAGCTCAGGTTCGGACTAATTTGCCAATTTCTGGCACTGAGCCTCGGGGGCCCGCAGAGTTAGTTGTTTGTAGCCAAAATTTACAGAACTACGGCTTGCTGCCGGATTTTTTATCGCGCAATCGAGGCACCGCCGCGCGCGAGTTTTATAGGAAGCAAGATGCCTTGGCTACACGATTCGCGACTAAAGATTGCGACATAATCATGCTGCAGGAGGTTTTAGGTCGAGAGGAGGGAGCCAGTGAAAAGGCGTTGGAGAATTTGGCTAACGTGATTCGACAAAAAAATAATCGATTTTATCAAGTAATAACTGGACCATCTAACGATCCTTGGACCAGATTGGGATATTTGTTGGCCGTTGATCGTGTGGAGTTTCTGAATAAAACATCTTACTTTCGAATTGAGTTGCCCAAGTTGGTAGACGAGGGCAAACCCAGGCTTTTCTCTCGTGGTCCGCTTGAGATTCAAGTTAAAGTTAAAGGTAGAGCAGGGTCAAATTCCAAAACTGTCACATTAATTAATTTTCACTTTAAGTCGAAATATAACGCGCAAAAGGATCCATCTCGCACAGAGTGGGAAACTCATCGGATGGAGATGGCGGAAGCCTTGAGGCGAATTGTCGAGTCTCGACATGCCACATCAATTCAGACAGGAGAAACCCTATTGGTATTAGCCGGAGACCGCAATAGTCACTGGGATGCCGCTTCGGCCGAGATATTGAATGGGCGATTAAGACTCTCTAATTTTAAAACTCCAGGCACAGGAACGCCGCTTTGTAAAATCAGTGGTCGAGGGGTGCCGATGTGTGCTCCAGGAACCGCTGGTGCTCAATCATTCTTCAGTCTTCTTTTGGGAGATCCTGAAACTAAGCTAATGCCCGGTACTCATAAGTATAAGAAGGTATATTCCTGGTTGGATGATATGATTGCTCCAGCGGCGACGCTTAAATTTGCAAGAACGACTTTTGACTCAGAGGATAATTTTGATTCAGGGGTAGTATATGAGCCAATCAGGGCCTCTGACCATGCGATGACTTGGGCTCGTTTTAATTGGTAGCTTTGTTTTCGGGCTCGTTTTGTTGCGAGCTCCTGCTCTTAATCTGATTCCAAACTTTATCGAGCGAACGGCCTATTGAGGTTTTTAGAGCGACATCTGCGTTGCTGTCAGAATAAAAGGCTCCTCTTACTCCCGCTAATATTTCGTCTTCAGCCATCTGAGAAGAGAATGCCTCTTGGCATTCTGCCATCATACCATGTGTGTATTCCTCTACTGTCTTGAGGTGTCTTCTTATTAAGTTCCCTGTAAGGGCTCCTTGATTAGGCATAGCCAAAGCAGAGATCTCAAGACCAGATAATTTTTTTAATGTTCTAAGGTTCTCTTCGACAGAGTAATCGCCGCCATTGGCAGTGAATCCTTTTACTCTAAAGTATCCACAGCTTTCATCGGTAATTACTACTTGGTCTGGCTGCACGGCGAACGCTACGGAGTGATCTGTATGGCCAGGAGTAGCGATCACTCGAAGAGCGGCATCTTTATTGATATTAAATAAATCACCTTCTTTTAAAACTATCTCGGGAGATAATAATTTGATTAAAGAGTTAACTCCTAAAGTAGACAGCAGTCCATCTGATCCCTCTGTATTGGCCGCGGCACTGTCGTCTTTTATCAGAGCCTCTACGAAAAGAGGGCTTGAAACTTGGCTTGCCATCTTTTCATTTAGCATTAGTTTTAAATGTGGATATCTAGTTCTCAGCAGAGCCACTCCAGCAGCTCGTTCGGCATGGAGGTGAGTAAGAGCAACCCCATATAAGGAGGCAGGATCGATTCCTACATCTTCAATCCGTCGTATGAATTTGTCGACTTCGAATGAGAAGCATGAGTCTATTAGTATTCCTTGCTTGGTCCCCACTATATAGTTGCACTGAGTCCCTCTATTAATCAGGGTTACTGAGCGTGAAATAAGACCGGATTTTCTAACCAGCATTTTAAAGAGACCCCATTGATAATGAACGATTTAGAAAGGTTATTACTGCCCGAGAGAAATTGGTGACTTATATCGATAATAGGGACCTTTTTTTGGGCTTTTTTAGATTTTTAATGACGCGGAAGGGTGTTTTATTCCCGTTGGTAACGACATTTTAGAGGAGTTACTGGAGTTAAAAATTCAATTATCGAGGCGAACAAATCAAGATCTTCTGATTAAGTCCCGACATCTTAATCTGTGGAATTTAGGTGAAGAGGGAAATATGAATAGACCAACTCCGACAGGGAAAGAGAGATTTTTCGGCGAGAATGAATTGATCGTTTCTAAGACTGATCTTAGAGGTCGAATTATTTACGCTAACGATATGTTTTTGAAGATCGCTGATTTTACAGAGGCTGAGGTTTTAGGGCAGCCCCACAGCATGATCCGTCATCCAGATATGCCGCGGAGTGTATTTAAATTGTTGTGGGACACTGTTGAGTCCGGCAGAGAAATTTTCGCATATGTAGTTAACATGACCAAGTACGGTGACCACTACTGGGTTTTTGCTCACGTTACACCTACTTTTAATAGTGACGGCAAGATTATCGGGTATCACTCAAATCGTCGATCACCTAATCGTGCTTCAGTTGCCACCATCAAGGAGCTCTATGCCATGTTGTTAAGAGAAGAAGCTCGTCACAGCGATGCTCGCAAGGGAATGATGGCTGCTTATGAGATGCTAGTTAAGATCTTGAGCGATAAGGGTGTTGAGTACGGCGAATATATTTTTGGTGTTTAAAGAGATTTTAAATAGAGAGGTTATATGGAAGAGACTCAGATTTCAGAGGTAGTTTCGTTAAGAGCAGAAGGCCCTTCAAAGGTCGAACTTAAGAGTGATAGTATCTGGTTGGATCGATTAATTGAGGTCTGCCAGTCGGCTGCAAGAGGGGAGCTAGAAGAGCGCGTGCTGAGGTGTGATTCGACCGACGAACAGATCCGAACTCTGGCAAATTCATTAAATAATCTTCTGGATATAGTAGATGCATTCGTTAGAGAGTCTGGTGCCTCTTTAACCGCTGCGGCTAACGGTCAATTTTACAGACGTGTTTTACCTAATGGTCTGCAAGGGTCTTATAGACACGGTGCAAATAAGATTAACGATGCTGCTGCGGTAATGAAGACAACAGGCGTTCAGTTGAAGGCTGCTGAAGCCAGAAGACTTGAATTAGCTGCTTCATTTGAAGGCACTGTTAAAGGTGTGATTGCTGCTGTGGCAGCTTCAGCCACTGAGATGACAGCATCGGCTGAGGCACTAGAAGGTGCAGCTGGTAGTACTTCAGATAGAGCTACATCGGTAGCTGCTGCTGCTGAGGAATCTTCGATGAACGTTAAGAGCCTCGCTGCTGCCACTGAGGAGTTTTCGAGCTCTATTAAAGAGATTCATCGCCAAGCGACTGACTCAACAAAAATTGCTAATGCTGCTGCGACCGATGCTGCTAAAGCAAATGAGATGGTGTTGGGATTATCCAAGGCATCTGAGAGGATCAGTGGGGTGGTTGGAGTAATATCAAAAGTTGCTGATATGACCAATTTATTGGCTCTAAACGCTAATATCGAAGCCGCAAGAGCTGGGGAGTGGGGTAGAGGTTTCGGGGTGGTGGCCCAAGAGGTAAAAACTCTAGCTCAGCAAACATCCGAAGCTACCAAGCAGATTGCTTCAGAGATTGGGGAAGTTCAAGATGCCACAAAGAAAGTGGTGGAGTCGATAACTTCTATTGATACAACTATCAATAAGATGGATGAGCTATCCAAGGGTGTAATGTTAGCTGTGGATGAACAGCGTAGCGTAACCTCTGAGATCAGTAACAACGTCAATCAGGCTGCTCAAGCTGTTCAGGATATCTCTCGTGATATCGGTGGAGTAACAGAATCTGCCAGAACAACAGCTGATGTAGTAGGTCAATTAAAGCAGGCCGCATCAGAGGTTTCTAGGCAAGCTGAATCTCTAAGAGTCATCTCTGATGAGTTTTTGAACACGATTCGTAACGGCTAAAACAATTAATATTTTTTAATTGTAGCCACAAAAAAACCCTCCATTTCCTCCGTTGGTAGGATGTGGAGGGTTTTTAATACCTCCTGAGATAGCGCCTTATCGCGCCAATTTGTGACCGGAGGGAGCCGTTTAATGGTGTTGAGTGGTGGCCTGATCTCCATAACCTCTAATTTAGTTCCGTTGGAAATTTCGTCAGTAAAGTCATCTGATTTGCCTCCGCCCTGAACTTTTCTTAATAGCCAATCAATTTGCATCTCATTCTCCTCGGGTGAGATTGTGCAGGTGCTATAAACTAATGTGCCGCCAGGTCGAAGCGCATTAGTGGCCGCCATGATGAGGGGTCTCTGCCTTTTAGCGATCTCTGATAATTTCTTCTCTTTCCAATATCCAAAAGACTTATCATTGCCCGCAATAAATCGAGCCTCTGAGCTACAAGGTGCATCAAGGAGCACTTTATCAAAGTAGGAGTTATATTCCCGTCCAATTTTTGAGCCGTGTTCTAATCTTAATTGTAGGTCTAATGAGGAATTTGCGACTCCCAACTGCTCAAGGTTTCTCTTCAGTCTAAAAAACCGATCTCGCGAATTGTCATTCGCCACTAACAGGCCTTGATTCGCCATGAGGGAAGCTATTTGCGAGGTCTTGCTTCCAGGGGCGGCAGTAAGATCTAGAACGCGCTCCCCTGGTTTTGGGTCAAGCACTAATGGCGGAACCATACTTGCAAGACTTTGAATATAAATTCGCCCCTCTTGATAAGATTTCAGTTCGGTTACCTCTCTCTTGGTGCGATTGGTAACTATGAAGGCGTCTTGGTACCAAGAGACCGGAGAAAGAGATACGCCTAGATTGATGAGCTCAGCTATAATCTCATCTCGGCTGCCTTTAATCGTATTTATTCTGATAGTGGGTGGGCGTTCTTTAAATGTTCCAACAAAAGAGGAGACAACCTCTGGGGACCAGATTCTATTAAGTCTTTCAACAAATCCCAGGGGTAGGTTGCTCATCTGCTGCATTTAAAAATAAAAAGCGCCGAACTTTCGTTCAGCGCTTTTTTACTACTCTGTAAAGGATCAAGCAAATCAGAGGGATCTACTCAATCTTTTAACTTAGTTCAGCTTGGCTTCAGCATCTTCGCTGTTACCTTCCTCACGGATAGCGGCTTTTGGAGCTTTGCCTAACTTTTTGCCAGCTTTCTTTTCGGAGTCGGCTTCATTTTTAGACTGGGCTCCAGTTGTAATTCCGAGAGTGGACAGAATTAACTCGCGAATTTCTTGTGCTACTTCTGGATGCTCCTTAAGATATACCTTGGCATTCTCTCGGCCTTGTCCGAGTTTTTCGCCCTTGTAAGCAAACCAGGCGCCAATTTTGTCAATTATTCCGTGCTCTGCTCCAAGATCGATGATCTCACCCAATTGGCTAATGCCCTCGTTGAATATGATATCAAATTCTACCTCTTTGAATGGAGGAGCCACTTTATTCTTAACAATTTTTACCTTAGCGCGGTTTCCAGTAACGCCCTCTCCATCTTTAATAGATCCGATTCTGCGGATATCCATACGAACAGAGGAGTAGAACTTAAGAGCGTTTCCGCCAGTTGTTGTCTCTGGAGAGCCGAACATTACGCCTATCTTCATACGAATTTGATTGATGAAGAGAATGGTAGCATTCGAACGGGCAGTAATAGCAGTTAACTTTCTTAATGCCTTACTCATCAAACGAGCTTGCATTCCTGGTTGTTGATCGGTCATTTCACCGTCGATCTCAGCTTTTGGAACAAGTGCTGCTACTGAGTCAACAACTACTAGATCTACTGACCCTGATGAAACAAGGGTCTCGCAGATCTCCATGGCTTGCTCACCACAGTCAGGTTGGCTGACAAGAAGGGAGCTGGTATCCACTCCTAATTTCTTGGCATAGGACACATCGAGAGCATGCTCTGCATCGATAAATACTACAGTTCCACCTTTCTTCTGAACCTCGGCTGCGATATGAAGCGCCAAAGTAGTTTTTCCAGAGCTTTCAGGTCCGAATACTTCAACTATTCTTCCTCTTGGAATTCCACCGATTCCTA
>CAZWGK010000051.1:7178-13978 GCA_964633685.1 uncultured Bdellovibrionales bacterium
TCAATGTTGCCGAATACCGTAAATTAAAGCCATTGGGTGTTACATCAATTTTCTTCTCTAAGCCATCGGCTCCAAGCTTCATTATTGCTCCCTGACCGTAGGTCTTCTCTAGTTGTCCAAGAGCTAGTTCTAATGCTTTTTTTCTCTCAGTAGTTTCCATTTTACTTCCTCAATTATTAAATTTTTAAATACTTGATGCTTATTAATGTAATTCCCGAATCACCCCAATAACCTTTCCTTGAATGTCTACGCCATCCAAAGTAATAGGTTTAAGAGCTGAGTTGGCCGGAATCAACATCACCTTGCCTGTCTTTAATCGCCGATATCTCTTAAGAGTTGCTGTGCCGTCATCAAGTAGCGCTACAACAATCTCACCATCAGTGGCGCTGTCTTGCTTTCTTATCACCACAACATCACCATCGCAGATGTGATCTTCAATCATTGAGTCCCCGCTTACTTCTAAGCAGTATACTTCGCCTCTTCCTGAGATCATGCTGCCGGGTACATCTACCATAACTGGGCCCCGTTCGATCGCCTCAATCGGCATACCTGCAGCAATAACTCCAACTAGTGGAACTGAGGTAGGCCCGAGTTCAGGTCGGGTAGTCTCGATTAGTTCTATCTCTCCCTCTTCTCCCCGTTTAATGAATCCTTTTGCTTCAAGTCTTTCCAAATGGAAGTGAGCAGTAGAGGGGGACTTTACTCCGATGTGGTCGGCTATATCCTTAAGGGTTGGCCCGAATCCATTCTCTGCTATAAAGTTCCTTAGGTATTCTAAGGTCTGCCTCTGAACCGGTGCTAGGGTGCTTGATTTAAAGGAGTCTTCTTTTTTATTCATTGAATATCCATATATTTCAGGCACTTATATAAGGCCTGAGGTATTTCTATAGGATATACAAAAAAACTAGAAAAGCGTCAATACATTTTTCATTTAAAACTTTCGTTCGCCCTTCTGACGTGGGATAAACCGCTAATATCAAAAGGTAATATTTTTTAAAAAATCTGGAATTTATATGGCTAATCTATTTGATTCACTGATGGTAGGTGCACTTAAATTACCCAATAGAGTCATCATGGCTCCGCTTACGCGGATGCGAAGTAAGCCCGGCAATATTCCTTGGGAGCTGAACGCTTCCTATTACGCCCAGCGCGCTACTGCTGGGTTGATTATCTCGGAGGCCTCACAAGTTTGCCAAGAAGGGCAGGGATATCCTGCCACCCCGGGTATTCACTCCGAGGAGCAGGTCCAGGGTTGGAAGAAAGTTACTGAAGCAGTTCATAAGAGTGGTGGCAGAATGTTCCTGCAACTCTGGCACGTAGGAAGAATTTCTCATCGCTCTCATCAGCCAGGTGGTGGTTTGCCAGTAGCACCTTCTGCAATAAAGCCATCAGGGGGCACGTTTTCGGCCGATTGGAAGCCAGTTGGTTTTGAAACCCCTCGCGCATTAGAGACAAATGAGATTGCAGGTATTGTGGAGCAATTTAGAAGAGGAGCGTTGAACGCAAAGAATGCTGGCTTTGATGGTGTAGAGGTTCATGGCGCTAATGGATATCTGCTTGATCAGTTTTTGCAGGATGGATCGAATCAACGTACTGATCAATATGGCGGATCGATTGAAAATCGGGCGCGTTTATTACTAGAGGTAGTTGATGCAGTAATCTCGGTTTGGGGAAATGGCAGAGTAGGAGTAAGATTATCTCCGTATGGTCAGTTTAACGATATGAAGGATTCTGATCCCGTTAAATTATTTACTTATGTTTTAAATCAATTAAATAATCGGGGTGTGGCTTACGTCCATCTGATTGAGCCACGGGCAACAAATGCTGGCGGCATGGATGGTAATATTGAAGGAGCCCCTGATACAGCGCAGATTTTCCGAAGCGCATTCAAGGGAGTTTTAATATCAGCTGGTGGATATGACCGTGAAGATGCAATTAAGGCAGTAGAATCCGGAAATGCTGATGCAGTTGCGTTCGGTAGATTTTATATCTCAAATCCTGATTTGGTTCAGAGATTAAAGACCAACGCTCCATTCAATAAATATGATCGAAACACATTTTATGGCGGGGCCGAGAAGGGATATACGGATTATCCAACTCTTGGCTAGTAAGTATTTAGAGAGCGGTTTTTCGGTCGGGACTTTTTTAAGAGTTAATTTAGAATCATAAAGATCCCCAGGTGCTAATTGCTTATCGCACGGGATCTCTGAAATTAGATTATCTTAGGCCACGGTAAAATTTATCTTTTTATTTAAATTTTTTATCAGCACAGTTTGGGCATATGCTGTGGGTTATTTCGGCTGCGGTGTGGCTTGCTAGATATGCTGAGACTTCCTGCCAGTAGCCATCATCGAGTCTGACATTTTTGCACCAAGCGCACATAGGTAATAAGCCTTGCAGCACTTGGATATTTTTTAGCGCGCTCTGAAGTTCTTTGTTGACTCTCTCTAACTCATCGCGCTGGGCCTTTAATTCCCGTTCTTTCTCCTCTCGATACAGACCTATTTGAATGGCAGCATGCACTTCTCGGTCAGAGAAAGGTTTAGTTAGATAGCCTAGGGGATTGCTACCGGCAGCTCTTTTGATAGTAAGATCGTCGCTGTAAGCAGTTAGGAAGACGCAGGGGATAGCGTAATGCTCACGGATAGTTTTAGCGAGCATAACCCCGTCTAGTTTCCCTTGAATATTAATATCCATCAAAATGACATCAGGTGGGGTGGCATTAACTATTTCGAGTGCCTCTTCCCCCGAGGCAACACAATTAATCACTTCGTACCCCATCGCCGTTAGACGCGCTTCCATCTCTAGCGCAATAATTGCCTCATCTTCGACTATCAATACTCGGATAGGCTCCTTACTCACCGAGGGTTTGATTTCTGAGGAAATGTGAGTCTCCATAAAGTTCCTTGATTGACAGTTTGTAATTCAAGCCGGCCTCGCAGTTGTGAGGCCAGCCGCTTAATAATTTTCGAACCGAGTTGGGATGTGCTTGAGGCGCCGTCAGCATTTTGTATTCCGATGCCATCATCCCCTACGTCAACAATTATCTGTTTGTCTTCAGAGTCGGAGTTGAGAATTGATAATTTTACATGGATCGAGACCGTCCCCTTCCGATTACCCGGAAAGGCGTGTTTCAGAGAGTTTGTCGCAAGTTCGTTTATTATCAAAGCCAGCGGGCCGGCTTGGTTCTGCGATAGCAAGATGTCTTTAGGAACATCGACGCTGAAGTTGACATTTGCGGCTGTAGCACCGAAAGATTCTCTCAGACGCTGCATGAGCTCTGTGAGAAATTCAGATATGTTAATTTCCTCAAAAGACTCTGAGCGGTATAGTATTTCGTGAAGAAGTGCTACGGCGGCAATTCTGGTTCGGCTACTTTGAAGTTGCTGTATTACCTCGGCAGAGCTTTCTTGGTTTTCCTGCAGAGTTAGGAGACTTGAGATTATCTGTAGATTATTTTTAACACGGTGATGGACCTCTTGAATCAGATTCTGCTTTTGAGCAAGTAGGATATTCTGATCTTGGAGTTTTTGCTCAGCGTACAGTTTGGATCGAAGGGTTCGTCTGCCTACAATTAAGTTCGCATATGTCACCAACAGAGGTTGAATTTCTTCGATTATCTTATCATTGTACCCTCCTGGCCTATTAGCTGCGCCGATCATTCCCACCATTTGTGTGTCGCTAAATATAGGAACTCCTAGAAATGCTTTGAGTGCTGGATGCCCAGAGGGTAGTCCTCCTCGGCGGGGATCGGTGCTAGGCGAATTAGATACTACTGGCTTTCCTGTGGTCATAACCTGACCAAAAAGGGTTTTGAGATTTTTAAATTCTAGCCCTTCTGCCACATGCGTATCATAAAACTTCTTCAAATCGTTAGTCCAAGCGATATTGGTAATTGCATGGGTTTTAAGATAGGGCTGTCCGCTCGGGTCATACAGCACTTCGCCAACAAAACCGTATTCACTTTGAGTAAATCTAAGAAGCACTGACAAGATATAGTCGTATGAGAAATGAGTATCAGGGTTTTTAATAAATCGGTCTTGTACTACTCTTAACTCATTCAATAGGTCTGATTGGCGCTGAATAGTGCGCCTTTGTCTGCGAGATTCGCTTACATCACGTAGAACTATCACGGCACCTATTCTATTCCCCTGCGAATCGCTGAGTGGTGCAGCAGAAATATCGACAGCGATTTGAGACTGATCTTTGGACACTAATACTGAATGATTAAAATCGGTAAAACTTTCACCATTTAAAATCACCCTCTCCAGGGGTATTTTTTCCTCGTTATTCGTATCTTCATTAAATAGTTTAAATAACTCAACGACCGGTCGACCAATAACTGAGGCTTGTAACCATCCGGTCATCATTTCGCCCGCATTATTCATCCTCTGGACTTCGTATTTAGAGTTTATTGTAATGACCCCTTCGCTAATATTTTTAAGAGTTGTAGAGAGGTATTCTTCGCTCTGACGCAGGTTTTCTAACGCCATTTTTTGCAGAGTTACATCACGCCCCGTCGCATACCACTTGCCGTCTCTATTAGGCATAGAGCGCCAAGATATAATTTTGATAGTGCCATCAGCACATAAAAAACGGTTCTCAAAATTATTAACAGGAATTCCCTTTTGCATGCTATCTAATTTTTGCAAAGTCGAATCCCGATCCTCCAAGACTACAAATTCAGTAATTGGACGACTTAATAGCTCCGACTTGCCCCAGCCCAGTGTTTTTGTAAATGCAGGATTTATTGTTTTGAAATACCCGTTGGTATCGGCAATACAGTGTAGATCAAGCGAAGTTTCGAAAAACATCGCCAAGTCGGTTTCCGCCTGTTTTTTCGCGGTGATGTCTGTAGTAAAACATCTCGAATACACATGCTTGCCGTCCTCTATGTAGGGACTGCATGTAATAGCGACAGTTTTTATAGAGCCATCTTTGGCGATTAGTTGTGCCTCTAAATCATTTACGGATTCGCCAAGTTTGATTTTCTTGGTATTTACTGATGGCAAAGTCCACGTACTCCTCTTTTGAATAACCTAGAAGTGAGAGCTCTGTCTTGTTAGCCCACAGTATTCTTCCTTCAGGAGAAACCCAGTGTAGGCATAAGTTTGCGTTCTCTACATATTCAGTGAGGTGACGGTTGATATGTTTTAATTTTATTTCGGTCTCTTTGTGCTCAGTTATGTCGGTACGTATTGACACGTACTGTGTTGTCTTACCCGACAGATCTCGCCAAGGAACAATAGTAGTGCTTACCCAATAAAAAGTGCCTAATTTATTACGATTGCGAATCTCTCCGTGCCAGGTCTCGCCGTTTAGAAGTGTACGGTACATCTCCTTAAAAAATTCTTTTGGATGGAGTCCAGAATTTAAGATTCGGTGATTTTGACCCAGCAGTTCTTCCCGTGAATATCCGCTCAGAGTGCAGAATTTGTCATTTACATAAATTATTGTGCCCTGGGTGTCTGTAATTCCAACAATTGCGTGTTCGTCTATGGCCAATTTTTGCTGGGCTAGTTCTACTAATAGCTCGTCAGCAAGAGTGGTAGCTGAACCCACACCATGAGTTAAATATCGAGTCTGATTCGCATTTAATTTGATTGAGTGATCGGTGTTTTTGATGGTGTTGTTTACTAATGACACTAGTTGCTGCCTCCTAGTGGTTAATGTATCACAAACCTTACTGTGTCAGCGGAGAGTCCAATAAAAAACTGTCAATCCTTATACCTACTTAAATCGAACGCTGTAATAAAACAAAGAATCTTAACATTATCGAACGATTAAGAGTGCTGCTTCATCGGCTTTAGGGGAACACTGGTTGATTCTGGATTGAGGTGTTGGTTGATTATCGGAGGTGGTGGCCTTGAAATTGCTAATTTATCTGGTTTAAATCAATTTGAATTCGATTTGGGATGCCTAATCGCTTCCCATCGATGCAGTGCTAAGGACACGGTCATATCGCTTAGAACATTCACCACCGATCTGCATCTTGCGATAATCCAATCAACCGTCAAAAGCAGTGGAAGAGCTTCAAGCGGCAACCCAACGCTGGAGAGAACAAGCGAGAGTGAAATTATGCCGGCTTCGGGAATTCCTGCAATACCTACTGCGGCAAGTGCTGACAAAAGAGCTATATTGATTTGACCAGAGATACCAATTTCCTGCCCGAAAGCTTGCATGAGAAAAATAGCAGCCGCGACCTCATATAATAACACTCCATCGTTATTCAGATTTGTTCCGACGCAAGTTCCAAGGCGAGAAGCTGATTTGGAGACACCAAGTTCATCCAAGACCTTAAGAGTGAGGGGAACGGTCGCTAAGCTACTATTTGTTCCGAAAGCATGCATTACGGGTTTAATGGCGGCAGCCCAGAAAGTTTTGAGTGAGATCTTGGCAAATCCCAGGATCCAGGCGTGATAAGTGACCAAAGCATGAATTAGCAATCCGCCAATACAGAGAGCCAGATAGTTTAACAAACCCCAAAAAGGTGAAAAGCCGTGTTCGCCAACTGTTTTTGCTGTAACGCCAAAAATAGCCAGGGGGACTAATTTAATGGTCCAGTGGATGGCGTTTTCGAAACTTTTCAGTAGAAAATTAATTGCAGGCAGCGGATTTATCCCAGTGGTTATTTGGGCTCGCTTTACAGCCAAGCCGAATAGCACTGCGAGGATAACTACGGAGATGATTGTGTTTTCAACAAAAGGAGTAACAAGGCTGGTGGGGATATAAGTAGATACGGCTGATACCAGGTCTAGATTTTGATCGGGGGGATCGAATTTTGCTCCTTCGATATTGGA
>CAZWGK010000052.1:0-6351 GCA_964633685.1 uncultured Bdellovibrionales bacterium
GACAGAGTTTGAATTGGTGAGTTTTAATGGAGTGCTGGACGTTTCTCTTGTTCGGGTTTCTTGCGCCAAAGCCCAGCGGCATCAAATCCGAGCGCACGCCTCTTGTCTAGGTTATCCCCTAATTGGCGATTCTCTATATGGTGCTAAGCGAACGATAAGAGAGATACAAGCTGATTCTGAAAGAGCATTCTTCCTTCATGCAGAGACGGTGGCGTTTAAAGATTATCAAACTAAAGAAGATATATCGATCAGAGCACCGATAGATTCATGTTTTCAGAGTTACTTTCACTAATCCGGAATGAGAAAAGTGAAGGTAGATCGCAGCTTGTTATCTAACCTTCTAGGGACTCAGCCAAGCTTCACAGCGAAGCTTGTTATTTACCGAGTCGATCTTTTGCTAAGCCCCTTTACCAGCTTGAGAGCGAGCTCTTTTGCAGATACAGGGCTGGGAACCTGCTTAGGAAACTTTTTGCTTCCCCAAGCCAGAAGAAATCCGCGAGGATCCAGGTAGAATCCATCGGGCAACTCTCTGTAGACCTCTCCAAGGTTAAAGGAGGAGTTATGTCCACGAAGAATCCCGATGTTAAGTCCATCTTGATACACCACGAATTCCGCTCCCTTACGAAACGCAATCTTAGAGAAGTACTGTGGCGCATTTAACGGCAGAATAGTTACCTTTCCACCCATCAAATGCTCAGTGCTAGGAGGCAACTCAGAGTTGTAAGACTTCTCAAGCCGCTCTCCTTGAGCAATTAACGCCAGCAATGTCAACTCTGCCCAGATGCAGAGATCCTTATCTGGAACCCCCTTCATCTTAAGTCCGCTAAGGATATTAGCGGGTAAGATGTAGAAGACCCCAGGCGGAAGACCCTCTTCGTATTTCTGGTGATTGTCTATCTTGGTCAGATAGGTTCCCAGAGTCTGAAGTACGTAGTTTTTGTCTTCGCCAAAAAAGGGAAGAAGCTTAGCGAAGCAACAGCTCTCGCTACCCTTGATTCCTTTAATGACATCGAGTGCCACTACACCTTCGGGAATCTGGTCCTCAGAAGACACGAAGTGAAGGTCAAGTTGGCTGACGCGTTTGCCTGTCAAATAAGCCCATGCAGCGACACTGAATGCCGCATCGGCATCAACCCGCTGGTGTGTATACACCGGCAGACTTTCTTTAGAATTGAGAAGACCAGCGATGGTCGACTCAAACTCGGATGTTTTTAAACCTGCTTTAAATAGTGGGATCAAATTAACCGTCTGCGCCTATGGCGCGGTTGTGCTGCGATCTACCCCGGTCATGATATTTAGCAAAATACCATCAGTGAGGTGATCAAAGACCCCGTCTTCTACTCGCTGGGAACTGTATCAATTAATGGGGATTAAGAGAACAGCTCTCTTAATTTTTGACGCCTGAAGCTAAAAATACTCTCAAGTTTAGGCCTTACTGCTGCCCAGTTTATGATGGAGGCGCCTGGCAAGGAGGTAATGCCGTAGTGAACGATGTCATGATTCTCTACTTGGCCCGCCACCTCTTTGAGATGATGCTGGTGGTGCCAAAATTTGTAGGGACCAAATCTCTGCTCATCAACAAACATATATGGAGGGTTCAGATGAGTAATTTCGGTAGTCCAATTAAAAGCTACTAAGGGGAAAGGTTTTACGACATAGGTGATAATTATGCCTGGATATACTTCATGCCCGGTGTCGGATGTGACCACTAAGTTAAGTTCTGGTGGTGTGATTAGCTTCAAATTGTGAGGATCGGAGAAGAATTTCCAAGCTGTTTGCAGATCGGTTTTTAAAAGGCATTTATCTTCTAGTTTAAAAACTTTCATTTTTCTCTCTCTCCGCAACTTCGATATTAGAGATCCAGGGATGGCCAAGAAATCCCTCCTTCTGAGTAAAAGATATGGAAGATTCCATCGGCTCCACCTTTA
This sequence comes from uncultured Bdellovibrionales bacterium, assembly GCA_964633685.1. Lineage (GTDB taxonomy): Bacteria > Bdellovibrionota_C > UBA2361 > UBA2361 > J135 > JAWXBT01. The sequence continues at coordinate 1,929 of CAZWGK010000052.1, forward strand.
GAAAATTCTCTTGAGAAATATAAATATACTTTTCTAGGTTATCAAATGCTTCAAATGAAACTGTGATTTTGAATTTATCATGAGATCTCCCGGTCATCTCTTTTTTTACGATTAAAGCGGTTTGCTTTCGGCCAGGATCTTGGTCCAAAAAGCCGTTAATAAAAACAATCAGACTTATGATTATAAGCGGAATGGCAGTGACTGCTGTAATGATTGCCACTAGCAATTCCCGTTTTGGTGTCGTGGTTTTTTTTAAATGTTTGAGTGAAAACCATAGAAATGCACCGGAAATCGGAATCGAAAAGCTAAAAGAAGAGAGTAGTATGAAGTTAAAGTCAATCGGTTCGTATACTGGAGCCAGGAATTGCCAAGCGAATGCGCTGGTAACAATTAAAATCAGGGGTAAAACTTGTGCGATGTCTCTGCTTGAATAAATTGGGCCGGCCGACACCGGTCGTAAAAAAGACAACTCACTTGGTAATACTTCTGCTATTTTTGCTAAAGCCTGGTAGATAAGCTCACCGTTTTCTAAGGCTTTGATTTCTCGAAAGTGATTAATCGGAATCGAGAATTTTAAGAGACCATCAATAAGAGTAATCCGAGAGGATTCGGCTATCATCGCCTTCTTTATAGCCATCCTGATATCGCTATTTCCCAAGACGTCATTCTGGATCCGTGGATTGTTGCATGTGACAATGAACGTTTCGTCAAATTCACTATCTCCAGTTTCGTAGCTCTTTGAGAGTCCAAACGAGGAGCTACTCGACTTAAGTTTTTTCCCGCCAACGATCTTTAAATGAGTATGGGTGTTCACCTCAGTCGAGATCACTAGGTCCTCTGGAGATTTGGTTTTTGGCGAGATGGTATACTCGTGAAAAAAAACTCTGCCCGCTACATTTGCCTCGTTGATATGTCCGGGTCGATTACTTCGTTTGAGATTTCTAAAGGGTAGCGCATTCGTTTGAGCCTCGACCCTTTTTTGAGCGGAAATCCAAAAAAATAGGACGGCGCCAGTAAAAACCACTGCTGTTATGACTGTAATCGACATAAATACCTTTAATTATTACCAATATTAATTGATAACCCCCTTAGATAGCCAGCTACTAAATTTACCTAATTCGCCATAACCATTTGTAACCTTCGTCAGCGAGGTGTTCTTTAAAAATTTCATACGAGAACTTGCACTGTGCAGGTTTTTCAGATTTTAAAACTCCAGCCCGGCCTAAATCCGGGGAGGTTACAAATGAGGTCTGCGGTAATTTTGGTCATCGGCATCACCTCGTTGATGCTCGCAGTGACTTCGTGCGAACCGTCAGAGGCAAAAGGGTCACAAACTCCGACTTCAGTGGAGGCCCCCAAGGTCGAAGTGAAAAAGGAGCCCGCTCCTTTGATCGAGAGTCCCAAGGGTGAAGCACCGAAGATCGAGTCAGCCCAAGTCGAGCCTTCTCCTACAGCGAATCTTGAGATGCCCAAAGTGGAGATGATCAAGGTCTCATATGAGATCTCTGACTCTCCACATTGGACCGAGCTTTTGAGTTTGATGGAGTCACACGGCGTGGTTCCTGTGCCCAAATCTGGTCAGAAGCTCACCGAGTCGTTCGTTAAGGGAGAAGTCGCCAAGGCTCCTCTGGTTCCCGAGACGTTGAAGAAGTTTACGGTTGAGGCAGAAAAGATTCGTCAGACTCTTGCTGCCAAAGCCAAGAATACTCGAGGAATGCTTGAGAACATCGGTCTTCCGAAGGATGCTCCGACTCCTGATGGATACCGAACTGGCGCTGTTCCCGATACCTTACTCCAACAGCTCTTCATGCGACTCATGAATGAGCAAAAAGAGACTGGTTCGCCGACAGTCCAAGCAGCGATGCGCTTGATCCAGGAATGGAACGGGACGCAGTCTGCTGCTGGTGCTCCCAAGGTCAAAAAAGAAGTCGAAGTGCCACTACTCGATGTTGACGCTTACAAGCTCCAACTCGGTAAGTACATTCAGACTGAACCGAAGATTGCCGCCCAACCCGGGAGGTAATCAGGTGAGGATTTCAATCAGGAAGCGTGAGCGGATAATATCCATCACGCTTCCTATTGATCCGAGGTTATCTCTGCTTCGGCAGAAATAGGTTCCTCAGCGCAAGTTCTCACCATTTTCTAATTAAAATTTGTTTCTTTCGACGATTCTTCTAAGGGTAGATCTCTCCATTCCTAACTCTCTTGCTGTTTGAACTTGATTGCCAGAGTTCTTTTTGAGGGCTTCTTCTATCAGTCTAATTTTAAACTCTTCGACCTGCTCCTGAAAAGATTTGCCTCCAGAGTTGGCTGAATACCCATCATCGCTTCTTCTAATGCCTATTTCATTCGGAGAGATGAAATTAAGGTTGAGATATTGTGCTTTGTAAGCAGCCCCCTCGATTACAGCCTCTAGCTCTCTAATGTTTCCAGGCCATCGGTGCTCTTTCAATTTGTGAAGGGCCTCGTCTGATATTCCAAAAACCTTGATGCTCTCTCGCTCATGTAGATCCTTGAGTTTTTTCTCGGCGATACCTTTAATATCATCTAGGCGGTCTCTAAGTGGCGGTAAATGAATCTGAAGGTGCCCAATCCGATGATAAAAGTCGGCTCGCACTTTTTTCTCTTTGATCTTTTCTTCGATATTCTGATTTGTAGCAGCTATTAGTCTAAAATCAGCCTCAAATTCGTTATTTCCTCCGAGGCGTCGCACTTTTTTGTCTTGTAGCACTCCGAGTAGGGTGACCTGTATCTCAAGTGGGAGTTCATCTACCTCGTCTAGAAAAAGAGTTCCACCATGGGCCTCCTCGATAAGACCTGTTCTGGCGGTATCCGCTCCAGTAAAAGCACCCTTCCAGTGACCAAATAGTTCGCTGCTAACTAGTTCGGACGCCCCGAGACTAGGTTGATAGCGAACTAACTTTTTGTGAGATCTTTTTGAGAATTTATGAATTGCGGTGGCGCACAATCCTTTACCAGTCCCTGTTTCGCCGGTTATGAATACTGATTGATTTGTTTTAGCCGCATAGAGTATTTCATCTCGAACTTTTTTTGCTTGGTTGGAATCGCCGACTACTAGGTCACGTAGCAGGTCATCGGAGGAGTTTTTTAGGGCTGCAAATGCTTTTTTTAAACCATTTTGCGCGATTCCATCTTTGATTAAAGCCGCAAGGTGGGCAGGCTCTGGTGGTTTCTCAAGAAAGTTTGCTGCACCAAGAGAGAGGCACTTAACGCCAGATTCAACAGATCCGTACCCTGTTAGAACTATTATCCTGATATTTGGGTCTCTACTTAAAATCTTTTGAATGAGCTCAAATCCTGAGGCTGGGCCAATCCTTTCATCAAGGCAGAGATCCATTACAACGGTGGCAGGATTTCTCTCTTCTATTAATCGTAGTCCCTTTTCGGCGGTCGAAGCACCATTGATGCTGACGTTGGGCAAAAGATTTTTTAAAACTCTTGATAGGCTGAGAAGAGCATCCTCATCGTCATCAATTAGGAGTATCTCGGCTTTTTGATCCATTACGCTCTCGAAAATGTTATTTTTATATCTGTGTGTTCGCCATTCGGTGTTCCCACAATACTTCCTCCATTGCCGCAAAGTAAGAGGTTACTTAAGGCAGCCTGAGGAGAGTTGGTAAGGTTCAAATTCTTAAATAAATCGAGGTCTCTTGAGGCTTGCGGTATCTTTACTCTGATTGAAAAGAAAGCCTGAAGTTGGATTAAATTATTATCACAAACAGCGATCTTAGGGTTTGAGCAGGCCAAGTTAGAAACTATCCGCCAGAGATAGCTCAGTCCTAAGGCGAAGCTTGAGCCATCTTTTATTTTAATTGTCTCTAGCTCCGGGTCGTCTAACTTGAGTCCAGCTATCTTAAATATGTCCCCTAATGCCAGGTCATCGACTTTTAAATTAACGATCTCTGAACACTCCTTTAGAATATTTTTAATCTCTTCGACCTTACGCTTACTTCTCTGGATTTCATCTGCCCCTAAGGTGGACTCATAGAAAACCAAATCATTTGAAATAACCGAGAGTGGCGTTCTAATCTTATGACACAAAGCCTCGATAAGACTCGCAACAGAGGCTTGTAGTTCGGTTTGTTTTTGAATACCTTCGCTCATAAAACAGCGTTTTGATTATGGCAGCTTTCCCCCTCTTAAGCTAACAGAGTTCGTGCGGCTTCGATACGGGCGGCTTAAGTAATTCTCTAAGGTTTCAAGTATCAAATTAATAATATACTATTTGACCGATTTATTTAGGGACACATAACCCATGATTTCAAAAGAGACAGTTCTTAAGGTGGCCAATTTAGCCCGTCTATCTGTTGATGATGCTAAGGCCCAAAAATACTCGGTGGCGCTTAGTGCCATCTTTGGTCATATGGAGAAACTTCAAAGTGTGGATGTATCCTCGGTCGAG
>CAZWGK010000052.1:6361-13960 GCA_964633685.1 uncultured Bdellovibrionales bacterium
GGCGATCCACGCGGCACCGGTCGACGTATCAGCCGTCGACGTGTCAGCCGTCGAGCCTATGACTCATGTTCACGGCTCAAAGAATATTCTTCGTGAGGATGTGGTGGAACCATCTCTTTCTCCCACTGATGCTCTTCTAAATGCCCCAGATCGTAATGGCCAATTCTTTAGAGTGCCTCTTATTAAAGATCATAACGACTAGTGTAAAATTTGGTTAACAATGTCTGATATTCTGTCAAAAAACGTATCCGATCTTAGAAAAGCGCTTGATCAAGGCGAGCTGACTGCTGTTGAGTTAGTAAAAGCCAGCCTCGCGAAAATCGAAAGTATGCGTGATTTAAATGCATTTATTACTGTTTGTGGTGATGATGCATTAAAAGAGGCTGCCGCTGCTGATTTGGAAATAAAGAGTGGCGCTGGAAAGACGAAGCCACTGTTAGGAATCCCAGTGGGTGTAAAAGACATGATTCTCACCAAAGGGGTTAAGACAACTGCCGCCAGCAAGATATTATCCAACTTTATTCCGCCTTATGATGCCACCGTGACTGCCAAGCTAAAGAGTGCTGGTGGTGTAGTCGTGGGTAAATTGAATATGGATGAGTTTGCCATGGGCTCTTCTAATGAGACATCTCATTTTGGTGTGGTAAAAAATCCTTGGAATATATCCTGTGTGCCAGGCGGATCCAGCGGCGGGTCTGCTGCGGCTGTCGCTGCCCGAATCGTGCCGCTATCGTTGGGGACTGACACCGGAGGGAGTATCCGACAACCTGCTGCTTTGTGCGGTATCGTCGGAATAAAGCCTACATATGGGAGGGTAAGCCGGTATGGTGTTGTAGCCTATGCCTCTTCTCTAGATCAGGTTGGCCCATTTGCTACAAATGTGAGAGATGCAGCTTTATTCACTGAAGTTTTAGCAGGTAAAGATCCTAAAGATGCTACTTCTGTTGAAGACAGAGTGCCTAACTTTACAGCAGCGTGCGAAAGAGGGGTAAAAGGTTTACGAATCGGAATTCCCAAAGAGTATTTTATTGAGGGTTTAAATAAAGAGGTCGAGGCAGCCGTAAGGGGAGCCTTATCGACTTTAGAGAAGCTAGGGGCGACGCTGGTGCCGGTTGCTCTTCCCAATACAGAGCTCGCCTTGCCTACTTATTACATTATCGCTCCAGCCGAAGCGTCGTCCAATTTGGCCAGATATGATGGAGTTAAGTACGGAGTTAGAGCTGAAAATCCAACTGACCTAATGGACATGTACTGTCGCACCAGAGCACAGGGGTTTGGTGATGAGGTCCAACGGCGAATTATGATCGGCTCGTACGTTCTCTCAAGCGGATACTACGATGCTTACTATCTTCGAGCTCAAAAGGTCCGAGCCCTGATCGCGCAAGATTTTAAAGCGGCTTTTGCAGATAAGTGCGATCTAATCGCTTGTCCTGCATCCCCCACGACAGCTTTTAAAATTGGAGAAAAGTCTTCGGATCCTTTGGCGATGTACCTTAGTGATATCTTCACTATCCCTGTGAACTTAGCCGGATTGCCTGGCATGTCAGTTCCATGTGGTTTTGATTCCAAAGGATTGCCTATTGGATTGCAGTTAATTGGAAGACCTTTCGATGAAGAGACCTTGTTCGCAGCCGGTGCGGCTTATGAAGATGCGACTGATTGGCACAAACGTCTACCTGCGGTGGCTTAAAGGAGATTAGAGATGGATTTTGAGGCAGTCATTGGTTTAGAGGTTCATGCCCAGCTCACAACGAGCTCAAAGGCGTTCTGCTCTTCGAGTGCTGAATTTGGAAAGGGCGTTAACGAGCTTTGCGATCCTGTAACCCTGGGTCTGCCAGGAGCATTGCCAGTGCCCAACAAGCGAATGATCGATTTTGCAATAATGTTAGGTTTGGCTACTCACAGCGAGATTAAGAATTATAATCGATTTGCTAGGAAGCATTATTTTTATCCAGATCTTCCAAAAGGTTATCAGATTTCCCAATACGAAGAGCCAATCTGCGAGAGGGGATATTTAACAGTCAGAATGGCTAACGGTGTAAGGAATATCGGTATTACCAGAATTCATATGGAAGAAGATGCTGGTAAAAATATCCATGATTCTCGTAGCAATTCATCTCTGGTGGATTTGAATAGAGCCGGAGTTCCGCTTCTTGAGATCGTCAGTCAGCCGGACATGCGCACTCCCGAAGAGGCCAGTGCTTATTTGAAGGTTTTGCGTCAACTTCTCCGTTACCTAGATATCTGTGACGGTAATATGGAAGAAGGCAGCATGCGTTGTGATGCCAATATCTCAGTACGGCCGATTGGAGAAACTAAATTTGGCACAAGAACTGAGGTGAAGAACATAAACTCATTTAAGTTCGTTGAAAAAGCCTTGGAATATGAAATTGCCCGACAGATTTCGGTAATTAAGGGCGGTGGTAAGGTAGTTCAAGAGACTCGTCTTTTTGATAGCACAACAAATACTACGCATACTCTAAGAACCAAAGAGAGTTCTGCTGATTATCGTTACTTTCCGGATCCAGATCTGCCGCCACTTGAGATTCAAGATAGTTGGATCGAGCGCATTCGAGGGGCTATGCCGATCTTACCTGAGGAAGCTCGTGAGAAATTAATGAGCACATACGGACTATCAGATTATGACGCCGCAATCCTAACGAGTGAGAGAAAATTCATGGATTATTTTATGGCGGCATTTGAGGTTTGTGGAAATCCAAAAGGCGCTTGTAACTGGATCTCTTCAGAGCTCTTTGGGTTTTTAAACAAAGAAGGTCTAACCTTAGAGCAATCAAAAGTCTCCGCGAAAGATTTGGGAGCTTTGGTAAAGCTGATTGACACAGAGGTGATCAGTGGAAAGATGGCCAAAACTGTTTTCGAAGAGATGTGCAAATCTGGAAAGGCTCCTAATACTATCGTCGAGGAAAAGGGGCTTAAGCAAATTACTAATCCCGATGAGATAAGAGTTGTAGCTAATAAAGCGATAGACGCATCGCAGTCGCAGTTGGCCGAATATTTGGGTGGTAATGAAAGGCTATTTGGTTTCTTCGTTGGTCAAGCGATGAAGTTATCGGGTGGAAACCTAAATCCGAAGATAGCCAATCAAGTTATTAAGGAAGAGCTTGATAAACGAAAGAAGTAATCAGGATTTTACCGTTAAAATTCAAGATGACGCGCTATTAATAGTGCTGGAGGTCGAGCGTCATTCGATTGTATTATTTCACGCATTAATTGAGGGTTATGACGGTTTGGCCACTGTAAAAACCATCGATGAAGCTAACGGGATTATCGCAATTATTACGACCCCTGATTTTAAGTCGGTCGTATTTGATTTTTTACAGAGTGTTAGGGAAGACCTTCCCTGGCGCTCTTATGATCAGGAAATAGAGACTGAAAAATTATTTGAATATCGCGAGGTGTAATTATGCTGCAACTGTTTCATGCATTTAAGAAATCCTATGCAGTGATTTTGATAGTAATAGCAGTGGTCTTTGTTATGACCGGTTTTGGCGTAAATATGGGCGGAGGATCCTCTCAGCGCGCTGCCATCGTGGTCAACGGACAAGAGATCTCCTATCAGGAATTTGCGCAGGCTCGAAAAAACATGGAGTCTCGATATCGTCAGATGCTAGGCGAGAACTACGACAAGTTCGCAGGTGGCATCCGATTGAATCAGCAGATAGTTGATTCCCTTGTCGCAGCTAAATTGCTCGAGTCATTCGCGCGTGAAGTGGGATTTGTTCCGAGTAGGCAGGGCGTTAAGGAGCTTCTTCTTTCCTCTGGGCTGTTCGCCAAAGGATATGATGAGAATCTTTATCGCGCATTCTTGCAACAGATGGGTATGACCAGTAAGCAGTTTGAGGGCGAACTCGAGGTTGAAACCGTTACTACTCAACTCTCCAATTTGATCACTCAGGCTTCAGTAGTCTCAGATTCTGAAGTAAAAGCCCAACTGGAGAGAGAAGAGACTGCCTTTGATGTTTCTCTTGTTAAGTTAACTGCCGAATCTTTTTTGAAGCAGGTGAAAGACCCTGCGCAGGAACAACTTCAAAAGTTTTATGAAGACAATTCGACTGATTATGAAACCAAGCCCACAGTTGCTTACGATTATGTAGTAATTGATGCTGAGATGGGTAAAGCTGGGGTAGAAATTTTGCCCGAAGATATTGAGCTTTATTACTCCGAAAATCTATCTCAATATAAGATTCCTGATGAAGTTAAGGTTTCCCGTATTCAACTAAATTACGGCAAGAGCGATTCGATCGAACAGATGGCAGCTTTAAAAACAAAAGCTGAGGAGATTCAGGCTAAAGCTTATGCTGGAGAATCTTTTGAAACGTTAGTCGCAATTAACTCTGATGATCACGTGTCTAAGGTGAATGGTGGGGATGTGGGTTGGTTAGGTAAGGGCGCTAGTGCCTTGCCAGCAACTGTACTTGCCGAGGCTTTTACCCTAGAAAAGGGGCAGGTTTCTAAAGTTGTATCCACCGATACAGGGTACGAGGTTATTAAAGTTACTGATAAGAAAGTTGGTCAGTATAAACCCTTAGATTCAGTGAAAGCTGAGATTGAGCAGTTGATAAGAAGCGAGCAGGGTCCAGCGTATGCTGCTGCCAAGGCCCAGGATTCTTTTGATGCCTGGACTAAGTCGGGTTCTTCTCTCGAAGAGTTTGCAAAAAAAGAGGGACTCAAACTAGAGCGCTCCGGCGGACTAAAAGACGCATTCCAAAATCCAGCAGGTCTTTTCGGTTTGAATGCTGAAATTTTGAAATTAGTTGATCTTAAGCAAAATGTTATAGAATTGGGCGATAAGAGTATTCTTGTCTCTGTAACAGATTATGCCCCGGCCGATGTCCCAGCTCTCGATAAGATCAAAGAGCAAGTTGTGGCAGATTGGAAAAAGGGTGAGTCTGAAAGATTATTAGTAGAGAAGGCCAATTTAGTGCTCGCTGACCTTAAAGACGGAAAGTCTAAAACATTAGCAGAGCCAGCTAAATCACACGCTTTAGGAATCGAAGTTACCAAAGGAGTAACTCGTAACAAGCCTGGAGCGGCCCCCCTGTCTAATCCTGACATCCAAGAGGAGATTTTGGTGACAAGGCAGATAAATATTACGCCAGCCCGTGTTTTTGGTGCTGGAAATGAGCGTTATATTGTTCAGGTAACTGGAATCTCAAAACCAGAGGCTGCCAAATATGCTGACCGCATTAAGTCGCAGAAATCTGAGGAGTCTCTGCGCCTAGGGCGGTTGATAGTGTCAACAATCGTTAACGATCTGAAAGCTCAAGCTGAAATTACGATTGGAGATGGGATAGATTTAGCTGCGTAAATTTTTTAAAGGCAGTTTTAGTAGCTAGCAGATCTTCGCTTTTTTTTTCGAGCTGCTCAATAAGTAAATCTAAAGTTAGTTCTCCGTCTGAGTACTTGCAGACTATTTCGGCTGTTTGTACCGGATTGTATCCCAGAAAGACGGTATGCTTGCTCTCATAAAATGATAATGAGAGTTGAAAGTAATTAATGCGGACGGGGAGGACTCGCCCGATATCTTGTCCTTTTATAAAGCTAGGAAGATTGTTTGTTCTATTTTCTAAGCCTCGGTGAATAATGTGATGGGGCTCTCGAAAGGAACTAAAGGGAGTGTAGAGTTTTAGTTCAAACTTTTCTCGGTCTTTTGAGGATAGACCAATCTCACCCAATACATGCAGGCATATGGGGGAAGCGTCAGTTCCGTTTTCATGCTTGCCAGAAATATCTTCGGTTGTTTTTTGTTCCCACAAATCAGCTGGTATTAATGTTTGCTGTAAGAAGTTTAAAGCAGAACCCGCTCTGTTGGATTTGATGGTAAAGGCACAGCGTTTATTAAACTGCCACCTGCCGAGAAACCAGGACTTCGACCAAAGAGATTGTAAGCTCTCGATATCGCTGGATTTTAAAGATGGTTGCGGTTTGGATTCGAAGCTCATGGTCTAAGGCTGTTTAATAAAAAATCGCATTTTCTTTGATTAAGCATAAAAAAAGGGTTTATAAAGATGCACGACCGCCTCCCATTGTCATAATACATTTGGAGACAGCGGGGAAGCTTCTCTTTGAAAATTAAATTATTCGTCATTGGACTTACAGATGTTTAGGATAGTCGTTGTTGACGTTTCGGCCGAAGCACGAAGTAGAATAGCAAGGGAGATAGGTCGTCTCCAAGAGAGTTCGTCTCAAGAGCTCTCTCTACTACCAAAAATTTCCATACAGCAACTCTCTCCTGAGGAAATTAAGTTCCACGGTGCGCCAGACCTTTTGATAGTCGGCGATGAATTAATTGCTAGCGATATTGGCTCAATTGGACGAATTCGGGGAATATTGCCTGATACCCCGATAATAGCTCGTTTAAGAAAAGATCAAGAGTCACTATTAATCATAGAGGATTTAGCTCGTTTAGGCGCAGATGACACAATAAACGAGAACATCGATATTTTAAGCCTCAGCAAAAAAGTTGTTTTACATTGTCGGCGTCCCAAGAAGGGGCGGACTGCTAATTTAATTCTGGTTGATTCAGCAAAAGGCGGGCTCGGTGTGACTTCTGTCGTTGCTGGATTAGCAGAGGCGATGACTGTTTCGGGAAAAAAGGTTGCTGTTGTAGATCTTGATAGTGAGACTCAGGATTTGTCCCGATTTCTCCAAGCCAGACCTTTTATAAATGAAAATCTTGAATTCCTAATTGATGGCGTTAAGCCAATAGCCGAAGAGCATGTAAAGCAATGTTTAGTACCTGTCTGGAGCGAAGATGACGGTCTATTTTGCATTTCTCCAAGCTTGGTAGGTGATGAGTCTTCTGGGCTGAATCCGCTTCAATCTAGAAATTTTCTATCTGTAATCGAAATCGTCGATTCGCTTTATGATGTGGTTATTATTGATGTCGGCTCAATACGAGGTGCTGTTCTTAAGACCCTCTATCGTGTAGCTGATACAGTTTTGATGCTTGTAAATAACGATCCAGCCTCTCTATATGCCACCGTGAGTCGAATGAGTTTGGTAAGGCAGTGGATCAATCCAACTGCCGATTTTATTCTAGTTGAAAATTTTCCTCATAAGAGTGGATTGCCGTCTGAAATCTTACGCCGAGAGATCAATCTTGCCACCAAAGGAGACGAATCCCGATGGTATACAAAAGTATTGCCAGAGTGTCGTGCTGCTGCTCGTTGGCCAGGTTCAGGTGATACTATTTTTAGTCGTGGTAAGAGGTCTTTAAGCCAAGCTCTATCAGGATTAGCAGAGCGAATCCTAAAAGTAGGTATTGCAAGTGAGACCGCAGCGCCAGCCAGAGACTTCGGAATCTTTTCCACTTTGAGAGATAAGTTCAGTCGAACTCTACCCACCACTAGCAGCATGTCGGGCGTCTCAACCAAATTAAAAGAGTTAAAATTGCTGCCTTTTAAGGCAAAAGCGCCCTCGGAGCGTGAGTTCTCATTTGAGAGAACCGAAGCAGTCTTCAATAAGTTGGCCGAATCAAAAGTTAGTTCTTTGGGAGCTGAGAGGAGCCCACTAGAGCCAGAATCGGATGCAAATATTGAAGGATTACTAAAACGTGCGAATTAATTGTTCTTTTAA
>CAZWGK010000053.1:0-13928 GCA_964633685.1 uncultured Bdellovibrionales bacterium
AATCATAGCCTGGTCCAACAAAATTGTTTGCTATAACTGAACCGCTAACAGTCATACTAAGAGCTTGAGCGTATGAATTGATTCCTGTTCCCGAACACTTTTGGGAGATAAAATCGATTCCCTCGATAAATTTATTAATTATTACTGCAGCCGCCTCAATTGGGAGATCTGTCTCCATCTCCTGTCGAGTTGTCTCAGGATACCAAAAATAGTCACGGACCCCGACTGGCATCTCAATCTCTTCGCTAATCACCTTCTCTTGAAAATTCTTGTAAAGATATAAGACGAGGATCTGATCTAAGTTATTTTTAACAAACCCATCATAGTTCTGAAGTCGCAGAATTGTTGCGTTGACTTCTGCTCTACGCGCCACTGGAACTAAATTAGCACCATAAACAAATATTGCCCTTGAGATAACGTGGAACAATCTCGGAACTAATAGTGAGCGCGTACTGGTGGCATATCTCAAAACCTCATTTTGAGACATTGACCTCTGGGTATCGATATTAGCCCGCGCCCACTGCTTGAACTCTGCTTGCCTAAATGTTTCAGAGCCAGGGTCTTGATATGTCGGCAATTGCGGATCTAATGGGCAACCAGCACTCATTGGTCCGTTATCAGAAACTGCCCATAACTGACCAAAGCATAAAGACTGAGGGAGTGTTCCTACCTTCCGCAATGCAGGTGAGGACATGTTAATCGAGAGTGAAGTTGCAGAGAATATATCTTCAACTCGATCGACCTTGCCTTGATTGAGAGAGAGGTATGCCATCCGTTGAGCGTTAGCAGGATCAGTGGCGCGACGAGGGTGACATCCTGCCTCACCATAGAGAGGTAAGCCTTCATTCAAGGCAGCTATGTATCTTGCAGAATCATTTTTTAGTCCAGCTATTATTCTCTCCCAAATACCGCCGACTAAACTTGAAACCTCCTTGGGCCTGATGCTAACTACATAGGTAGTATTGGTAACAGGCTGACGAATTAGACCAACAGCGGTACCAAACCCAGAAACTCCATACACAGTAATATTTTCAGGATTACCATTCCTGTTAATTGATATCTGCTCAGTAACGTAGAGATACCAGTTGCCTTCGTAGAACTAGGCGACGCCATTTGTGGGAGTAACGAACATTAGAGACCCGCCTGTTGGTGCTGCTGTTCCACTAGTCGCACTAAATTCGGTGGCATGAATTCCCGCAAACGCTGGAAGCGTGGGATAGACTGAGGCGAAGAGAGGCTGATACATTCCAGCTTCATTTTTTACGTAAGCTCTAAAAAGTTTTTGCTGCTGAAGTGGACCGCCAGGAATATCATAAGTGGAAGTTTGATGAGGCTCTCCCGCTACTACGCAGATTTTGTCAGTAGGATTAGTCTGCGGAACATAAACAAAAGCCGCACCATTTGACGCACCAATAGGCAGCGCTCGCTTTCTATGAAACTCGGCAAGATCGATAATCGAAGAAGAAGAGACATTCTGATTAAGATTTTGATTTATTTGCTGTCCGAGGGGAGCGCTCTGTAACCATCCAGCGGCACCGAATCCCCCGATTATATTGTTGATCGATCCAAGATCGTACACGATAGAAATCCAAGCGTAGCCTTCTAAAATATCGACAACATCGAGATTAACGAAGTAATTTATTATATTTGTACTTTGCAATTCTGGATGTGCCGCATAAAAAGCCGCAGCTCCTTGAGCGGCCGCGGATTGAGCGCCCTCAAGCCAACGTGTCACAATTCGTAGGGTGTTCGGATTTACAGAGTAGGTTTGGGATTCAGCCGCTTCGCGTATTTTAAATCGACGAAGCAGATTTTGAATTTGCTCAATCGTAGCGTGACCGGGGATCGTAGTCTCGATGGTGCCATCTGGATCAACATTTCTGAACCCTTTGCCTATGCCCGCAGTAATCGCTGAAAATTTTGGATCATTTGAAGCTAAAAGAGCATCAATTGCAGCCTTGTTTAGAAATTGGTTGTGATCGCTAGTATAGAGAGTACCTAGCATCATTGTTATAGGATCTAGACGCCACTGCATGGCTCCCATGCCGTAGGCAATATTAGCTAAGCTATCTTCTGTGGTGTTATTAGGTGTGATGCGTTCAAAAATTGTGGCTTCACCAAATTTATTGAGTCTGATGGTCAGCTCAGTATTTTGGCTAAAAGCAGACTGGGCGAAAATGATTAGCGATACAATGATTGTAAGTATTCGGGGCTTCATACGACTTCTTCTGCATGGCCAAAAAAATTAGGGGACGATGATTCGTATAAAACCGGCCGGTGCTATATACAGTTATGCGCATCCCCCCTTCTCCCGTTACAAATTTTTCGTATCGTCTCAGAGACCGCGATATTGTTGAAAGTATTGAGATATTTTTATTATCTCAGAGACCGCGATATTGGGGCGGCGGTAGGACCCTACTGCGAAAATGACAATAAAATTAATTAGTTGTAGCTAACTAAGGATATTCTGAGCTATCACCCTGGCCTGGGCTCTAAGTTCTCGAGCGGCTGTGCTTTCCCACAGCTGGCCTCGCCGAAGTGGTCCAAGAAGGTAAAGCCCAGAAACTATTTGGGAAGTTGCCGAAATCGCCCTTCCTGCGGGGTCTGCCATGAATCCTATTCCTAAATCATCAGGGGCGATAAGACCATCTTCCAATATTTGCCTAATCATAGGGTCATCTGACTTTAGAATATTGGTTCCGAGTCCCATACCGTCAAAAATCTTATCTACCTTCTGAGAGAACTCGCCGCCACCTCTCCGCTTTACAGTGACCTCAGAAACCGACCCAAGGTCTTTGGAATCAACAAGTCTACCCTTAACAACCTTCATGCGCCCTGAATCAATCAGAGAATTAACCCTATCAATCGTATTTGATGGGGCCTGATGACGGTGAATATCCCAGGCCCACCTAAGATGGCGCACAAATGAGGATCTCTCAGTCTGAGTCCAACCTTGCCAAATTGGCTGGGTAACTGTTCTGAGAGAATCAATTAAGTAATACCAATCAGCACCACCTTTAACTTGGGCTCTAAACTCTCTCAGCACCTCTGATAATCCTAATTTCCTTTCAAGCAATTGATTAGCCCAAGCCAGCTGCTCCTTCGTGGCGCTTATAGCTTTGGATAGATGAGGAAGAGGAAATTTACCATGCCTAGATATGACTAAATAATCTCCACAAAAGCCGTTGGATTCACACTCTATGATAACATCGAGGGCTGTTAATCCAGTCCCCACCACAGCCACGGATTTAAACTTGTTAACTCCTTCAAAAGCAGACGGCCTCCATGGGGACTGCATTCCTCTCGTCTGCTTAGAGACTGTTGTGGCGTTAGCTAGCACAACTCCATTTGCTAGAATTGCACTTTTTGCCTGATATTTTTCACCGGATTCGGTGGTAAGAGAAAAATAGCCACTCTGTTCTCGAAGCAGACTCTGTACTCTGTAGCGAACGTGCTCGAGAGCAATCTTATTAGAGTTTATCTGCTCGTAAACACGATCTTTTACATACTGACCGTATAGTTTTCTTTCGGTAAACTTTTCGGCGGCATCCTCATAGCCACCAGCCTCTAGCCACTGAGTATAATCATTAGGTAGGCTTTCATTTATGCTCATGGCCTTGGCCCGAACATTTAAAACATGCTTCTCGGAGCAATCTCCATAGGCAATCCCAAGCCCTAATTTCTCTCTCGGCTCGAAACAAGCGACTCTTAATTTATTCTTCGTCTGCAGCGCCAACTGATAAATGACGCTGGCTCCGCTGAAGCCACCACCGACTATGAGAATGTCATAAACTTGAGCAGTCATTAATAACAACCCCTAATCAATCCATAAATTGATACTAATAAGAATCTAATCAATTAAGGATCGAAGAGCAAATTACTTAACGACCAAATTTATTGAAAATCCTCAGACTAATAGAGACTAGCCTAAGTACTTTTCTATGGTTTTAAACAAAACATCTTTGTTTATCGGTTTTGAGACAACCTCATTCATCTGACAATCTTTGCATTTCTCAATATCAGATTGCAGCGCATTAGCAGTAACCGCGACAATCGGCAAATTACGAACTTTCTCGTCTGGACTATTTCGAATGGCCTTAGCCGTGTCATATCCGTCTAGAACGGGCATTTGACAATCCATCAGAATTAAATCAAAACCGTTACTAGAAATTAGCTTCAAAGCTTCTTCCCCGTTATCAGCGACAGAGACATCAAGTCCCTGCCTCTGCAAAATGCTCACAATTAATTTCTGATTAATTTTATTATCCTCTACCACCAAGATTCTTGATGGCCTATCTTTCGCCGTCTTCAATTTGGATTCGAGCGTTCTTTCAGACACCTTGGGCAACTCAAATGGAATCATGAAATCAAAGCTAGTGCCCACACCCTCTTGGCTTTGAATTGTAATTAATCCTCCCATCAAAGAAACCAATTCAGAGGTAATCGATAACCCGAGACCAGTACCACCATATCTTCTAGTGGTAGAATTATCGGCTTGGGAAAACGGCTTGAAGATTTCAGCGATCTTATCCTGCTTCATCCCTATCCCGGTATCGGTAACGTTAAACTGAATTGTGACCTGACTCGGATCTTGATCAAACACAGAACAGGAAACCGTGATAGTGCCACCTTCATTCGTAAATTTTATGGCATTTCCGATCAGATTAATTAGAATCTGACGTAGCCGCAGCGAATCTCCTATTAAAGTTTGTGGCAAACCATCTGAAAAATTAGCGATCAGATGTTTTTGCCCTGATTTAACCTGAAGAGCGAAAAATTCGGCAATTTCTTTCAAAGTGAGATGAATATCAAATGAGCGCTTCTCGAGTGTAGTATTGCCCGCTTCTAATTTCGAAAACTCCAAAATGTCACTGATAACAACGGACAAAGATAAGGCAGAACTCCGAATTAGATTCAGCTTATCACGCATCTCTAAATCAGAAATATCATCAGCCAACAGATCGCAAAATCCAACAATCCCGTTTAGAGGAGTCTTCATTTCATGGCTCATGTTCGCTAAGAATCTATTTTTTGTGTCCGCAGCTTCTTTTACTTTTTCTAAAGCCTCAGATACCTCTTCGGTCCTCTGACGAACACGCACCTCCAAATCTTTAAGCAACGAATATCTTTCTACCTGTACTTTAACACGGCTGATTAGTTCCTCATCAATAAATGGCTTTCTGATGTAATCCGACACGCCTGCTCCGTAAATTGCAGCCATCGATTCTTCATCAGCTAGGGAGGTCAAACAAATTACGGGTAGAGCATAAAGACCTGGAGACGATCTTATTTTTCGACAAAGCTCACGACCGCTCATGCTTGGCATTTGCTCATCGGTGATTAAGAGATCAAATTGAGGATTGGCGAAGTTCAACTCTAAAAGAGCTTTATCACCGTCGTCGACTACGACCACGTCGTAACCAACGCGCTTGAGTAGCTTCGCCACCTTAACGCGTATTGTCATGCTGTCATCAGCAACTAGTATTTTCATTTTTTGGTCCGAAATGAACTTAATCCCTCCCTAAATGTCGACAACTCCCCGCTTTTTTATGAGCCCATCCTTAATTTGTCTCAGAGACCGCGATATTATTGAATTTACTCGGATATTTCTGGCAAGTAAGGTATATTCAGGGGGCAATTAACCCGAACCTAATCCTCAACAAAGGTGCTAATCGCCTTTCATTTCTTGTGAAGATGGAGATTTTGCACGTGAATAAAAATTTCCCTCTGAGCCTCGGGAAGAGAACTTGATTCTTGATTAGAATCGACAATGACTGGGGTAGGTGATTTTTCAGCAGAGGCAGTAGCTGCTTGGGGTGGGGTGTTACCACGAGCCTGCCTTTCAGACTTTTCAGCGGCCTGCCAGAAGGACTCAACTATAATCCAACTGGTCATCACGCATGCTAACCAAATTAAGACGGGGACCAAAAACATGTGGAAAGATTCAGTAACCGATTCCGAAAACTCAAATTCATTTACTAAATAATCAAATCCCGAATAAATAGCTAAAACTGCTATCAAAATAGAGAAAAACTCTATTTTGAATCCTTTTAAAATAAGACGGCAATCTCGAACCGCGATATATGAATCAAGCTGCCCCACTATTGCGATGATAGGAGCACTTATCAAGGAGGTAGCTTTGAATAAAATAGGCAAGCTCACCAGAGCACAAACGATAGGATAAATTCTCATGAAAAGAGCGCTTTCAATCCGACCAGCTACAGCCTGATAAAAAATAATCATTCCAACTAGTGGTAGAACCAAAAAAAAGGCCGTACTAAGCGATAGGAATATTGATTTTGCACCCAGCCTAAACGAGGTCACAGTAAGCTCAAACAATTCCCGTAGAGGTAGTTTGCCGTGAATAGCAATCAACCTGACAGGCAAAGAGAAAATTGTAATATACATTGGGATAGTAAGTAGGCAAACCAGCGCTTTAGCTAAAATATTCAGGACAGAAATCCACCATTCAGTAAGGGAGAGCTCAATTGAAGAATCATAGATGATGGAGAGCAACCATTTTACAGAAAATTCAGAAAGCCAAGTAAGGGCTACGACACCCACCACTAGGTATACGATCAAAGACAGCCCGCCAGCCTTAACTATCACCCACGGCGCCCTTAATGCTCTGCCTATTGTATTTTCCATATTTTCTCTCAGTGACCGCGATATTATTGATATCACAGATCATTTAGTGCGTAACTGGGCTATTTTCGAGCTTAAAATTTCTCCCCTGGTATACAAATTGACCCATTTCGAAGTCCAAAAAATTATCGTGCTGGCTAGAGACCACCTTCAGTCCCTTCAAGGCAGTCTCAGATGGAGCACTTTTTAATATCTTATTCATTAACGGCTCATCAGCCCTATCTCTCAGAGCATGCTGAACAAGCTTAACGGCATCATGAAAAATAGCTGCAGAATATAAGTGATCCGTTCCTCCAGTTTTATCCTTAAATTTAGCCAAGAAAGTGCTGTTAACAATAGGCCCAGTGAACCGAACACCATCTAAAAACCTACCAGCAGCATCTGCATCAGCCTTTGATTCCAAAAAATTAGAGCCAAAAATTGGTAAGGATATTGATAAACCCCGTAACTGCCTTATGAAAATTCCATTGATACCAGGATTAAAGCAGATGGCAACTCCTGTATAATTACTATTTTTAATCTTCAAGAGATGAGCCCTAAAATCAGTCGGTTCCACCGAAAATCTCTCCCACAAACCCCCTGGGGAAGAACTCGCAACCCTAGCCCCCCAGGCTTCCGCATACCCGTGAGTGCCAGTAAATACTGCTAACTTCTCAGAGACCGCGATGTTACTGTTTTTCAACATTTTTTCGACCGCCTCAAAGTCTTTTTCGGGGGATGTCCAAAGGCGCAAGACCATCGGATTGCCCTTAAAAATTTCCCCTGAATTAGCCCAGACCAAAAGCGGAATGCCGCGTTTCATGGCGAGAGGCGCCACAGCTTGGCCAGTAGTGCTATCTCCAACCATAACCGCAGAAACTTTGTCTATCTCAACCAAGCGATTGAAAGCCGTGATTGTTTTGGTTGGAATAAACTGATCATCTTCAAAAACAATAGAAACTTTGGGTACCTCGGCTAGTTCAATTCCCCTGCGAAAAGCCTCCCCATAGGCCGAATAGTCCCCCGAAAAACCTGCGATAACTCCTACTTTATCGCCCGCAACCGCACTCGGTAACAAAATAAATCCATTTAGTATTACGACCACCAATAAGTTCTCAGTGACCGCGATAAAATCAAATAAAATTCTCTCTATTGCTTTCAAAATTTACCGAATAATTGCAGAAAATAGTCATCGGCGATGAATTTGCCAGAACAAGGTTGATTATTAATAAACCATTCTAAGAACGCAATTTAAATTATTGGAAAACTAACGAAAATGAGCTCCCTCATACACTCATCATCAATGGCATTAATAATTCGAATTACTCAGAGCGCCCATCACTCAATTTGAATGGGTGCTTTTACCCAAGGCTTGTAAGTTCCTGGCGGAAACTCAACCAATAAGTCCCCCTCCCTATATCTCTTGGATGACTCCTTATAAAGAAAATAGATTTCAAAATACCAAGCCTTAAAAACCGCTCTTCTCTCGTTTGATATCGATAACACTCTCGGTCGATGAGCTTGGCTGTCCGAGCGCTTTGTATTTTTGGGAAGGGTCCCAGGTTTAACCCTCAATAGAGCACTTCGTCCGACACATCTTTTACCATCTTTTAGCCTTCGCTCTAAAATTGCTTTCCTACGAGACTCATACTTATCAATCATGAGCTTTGCATATTCACTCTGTGTTAAATGATCATATCCGGGAATTCTTTCATACTCGAGAGTCACTATCTCGGTGAAATCCGATATTTTTAGTCTTTTGTTAAATCGACGTGCATCCTTGTACTCTTTCCATTTGACCACTTTAAATTTTCTTTTCACTCCCCAAATAGCATCATGAAAACAGTTGTACCCAGGATATTGCGATATTTTATCTACTAACCCATCTTTTATCGGTTGAAGCACTGTGTAAAAAAAATACTCCTCAATATCCTCTGCAGCTGGCAAAAATTCGCTGGAATATCGTCTTCCCCAAAATCTGCCACCTTTGTAAGTGGGACAAAACCGCGGGATAGCACGTGCGACACTCGAATTAAAGTCGCGCATAAAATCAGCTCGATTAGCATTCGGAAATAAGGCAGGGCAATGGATATGGTTTCCTTCTATTGCCAACGCAAAGAGCTTAACGCCATACCGAGTTCGATACTTGGCTGCAAATGAAAGTATTTCATTCTCTAACCTGCTGTTGTTGATAAACCATAATTCACTGTTCCGACTTCGCGTCGTCAGAAAGGAACCAATCTCTTTATTCTCAACTCTAATTAAGTAAGTCATGTAATCTGATCGCCGTTTATCAGATTTTGTTGCTTGTGGCCCTTTTAGTGCCGTGATTCCGAGAACATCGCGGTCACTGAGAGAATTCGAGAATTTGATTAAAATGTAGATTATGCTACCCTCCGTCCTTCTGATTTTTGGCTTTTTCGGCCTGATCTTTGATATTTCCGCTAAATAATCGGGTAGTTATAAGAATTAGCTGTTCTCCTTTGAGCGTAAAAAACTCTTACGTTTAGACGAGAAACAACAGCTAAAATGTTTTCTGCTATCAAACGAGCGAGTACGCTTGAGGGTAATCCTTCACGCGTATTCGTTCAAAAGTGCTTAGTGCCTGCCCGGCATTTTCACTTTATGTTTGATTGGGCATTTGGGGAGTTTTTTGCGATGAATACTTTTCTTTGGTCGCTCTTGGGCGGTCTGCTCTGGCCGTTTTTGATCTCTGCTCTTCAATCGGTGGGTGTTCCACTTGTGGCTATCGTTCCTCTCCTCTTGATTGGAATGATCGTCTCGATTGCGTTCATTCAACCTATTGCCGAAAAGACCGAGCAAACCTTCGGGATTCTGAGTGGAATTGCTCTAGGCGGATGCGCATGGCTGATCATTCTTCTGGGATGCAACAGCGCAGGGCCTTTGCCTCTTAATTCGATGATTGACGCCTCTGTCTTGACCCTTGTTTTTCAAGGACTTCAACTAGTTGGCGCGCTTCTCATCGTAGGCAAAGCCAAAGTGCAGTAGTTTTCTGTCATCCAAGCGGTGGGGATGGAGGGTCAAACAAGACGCAAGTCTTCCCTCCATCCCAAATAGGTTAACAGCTGTTGTTTCTCAAACCCCAAAATCAACTCATAAGTTTCCAAAGCATAATTTATCGAATGATTTCCGCGATATCGCGGTCTCTGAGAGAACCACTTCTCCCAACTATTCAATCGAATTTATCTAATCAATTCGTGTATATCGCGGTCTCTGAGAGAATTATTATCCGTGGCATGAAAAGTGCCGATAGAGGAGGTAGGTGTTTCGATGGGTTTATAGCATGGGGATTGAGTTTTGTATTTTCGCATAGATACAAAGATTAGGTCTGCTATTGCGGCTATTAGCTCCGCATTATTTGCGGTGTTTTGTGGCAGAGAGCACCCAAAATTTATACCTGGTCCATCAAAAGCGTTTCTTCCAATCGCGTACGAGCCCCTAACTCTTTTCCTGACAATTTCGCTCCTCCTGATACCGACCAAAGCCAGTGCCGATTCTATCATTCCGAAAATCTCAACCATGAGCCAAAACTCGCTGATAAATCTGCCGAATTACAAACAGATCAACTCTAAAAACTTTTGCTTTATCGGCCCCAACGGCCCTCAATCAGGTCGAATTATAAAAACTGTCGGTTCAACCCTGGTTATTGCTACTAGCACCAATAACAAAAGCTCAACCACTGATGCCGTGGCAAAAACAGCTAAACGACTGGGCAAGTTTGGGATATCTGCAAATCAAACTAATCAACAAAAAGTTCAATCTCTACTCGTCGGTCTCGAAAATCTTCTCTCTGGTGCATGCACTGTGGGCGAACCGCCCCCAACACAAACACCAACACCTACATCAACAGCTACGCCGCCGCCAACCTCTTCACCATCACCCTTACCTTCTTCAACGCCGACCCCTTCGCCATCTGCCACGCAGACCCCAACTCAAACACCAACGCCCACACCAACATCAACGGCTACACCAACGCCCTCGGCTACTCCTTCATCAACGCCAACACCGACTTCTACACCATCTCCTACATCAACAGCTACGCCAACTTCTACTCCAACTTCTACCCCAACCCCCACATCAACAGCTACGCCAACGCCTTCATCAACGCCAACACCAACCTCTACACCGACTTCTACCCCGTCACCAACACCGTCTGCCACAGCTACGCCAGCACCAACCTCCACACCATCGCCTACCACCACTCCAACTCCTGGCGCTATCGCTAACGGCAACGAGATCTCAATCTCTCGATACGGTGCAACGTTAACCGACCCAGTTGCCTCAAACATCCCTATTCAGATAGGGCGCACTTTCATAAAAGGAGAAATTCCAAACTATCCACAAGCGGTCCTCAACGGCTCGGGACTCTTCACTCAAGCCGATGTTAAAACTAGGTGGGAAGACGGCAGCGTAAATCACGCAATTATCTCGTTCATTTTACCATCTGTACCAAATCAAGCCGCTACGACCATCGGCTTTACCGATCAACCAACTGGAAACAATTCAAATTACCTTCTTCAATCAGACATGTTATCGGCATCTTTTGACTTTGACGCCACCATGGCTCTGACTGATACAAATCTAAACATTCAATTAGCATCCGCCCGGGCCATGCTCGAAGCTGGGCACTTCTCATATTGGCTGAAAGGCTCTGTCTCTACATCCGTAATCATCGCCGATCATTCAGTATCTCGCACCGCCGACCTGGGATTCGACATTAATCGTTCATTCAGACCAATATTCCACGCAACTTTCTTTCCTACTCTTAATAAAGTGCGTATCAGATTTATCGGTGAGCTCAGCAATACAACTAACCTTCAAGATCTATCCTACTCTCTTAATTTATCGGTCGGCTCATCCACTCCTAATTTTGTTTACAGCAAATCAAATTTTCTGCACACCTGTGCCACTCGTTGGACCAAGGAATTTTGGCTCGGGGAGTCTCCTCCGCGCCTTAATATAGACCATAATCTTGATTACCTTACTCGCTCTAAAGGAATTCCAAATTACGATCCGCAATACTCAATTGCTGAATCCACACGAGCCTCAGTTTATACAAGCTGGAATAATGTCTCTGTAACAAAAGAGATCGGGGACACAGGACTCCTTCAAAAAGCCATGGGCACAGCAGGCGGCCGAGAAGACATCGGTCCAATTCCTGGCTGGCACGCACGCTGGATCTACACTGGCGACTCTCGAATGGCAGAAATCGCCCTCAAAAATACTGAACTCGCCGGCCGCTGGCCTATGCATTATCGAGAAGGTCGCTCCGGTGGCTCCTTTGATAGAGGCGGCGCGACATCGCCGCTAGGCAAAATTATTTCGATTTCGAATCGCCCAACATTTTACAGTAACAATCTTACCTATTACTCAGGCACCACAGTAAACAACACCACTGATCGAGTGACTCCAGTAGGCGCCTGCACAAATCAAGGCTGGGTTCCAGATCGTGGCCATCAACCTGATCTCTTCTCGGTTCCATATCTTCTCACTGGCGACTATTTTTATCTGGAAGAGCTTCAATTCTGGGCATCATTTACAGCCGCTTTTGTGCATCCTGGTCAAGGCGATGATGGTCGTGGACCAAACGGATCATATGGCCATATTGGACCAATTTGGGGAGTAAGAAACCTCGCCTGGCCTCTACGCAACAGATCGCTCGCTGCGTACTTTACTCCCGATGGCGAACGCGAAAAGGAATATTTCAAAACACTCCTTTATGATGTCTTGGCAACCTATGAGGGCATGTTCAATATAGCCTCCAGCTCTTTCCCTGGATACGACCCAACTATCATGAGAACCTACGGAGCTGGTCCTGGAAAGTCCTGCCGTAACGGACCGAATGGTGCCTTTATTCCATGCTCGCCGTTGGGATTATTCGATCACGGCTCAACTGGACCGAATGGTCTATTTTCTACCAGCAATGTTGTGTATGGCACCGGTGATAACACAGCTTACCTAGCAGCCACCCCTTGGATGCATTACTACCTCCTTGTTGGTCTAGAAACAGTCACCCGACTCGGATATCCAGGAAATAAGCTTCTTAATTACGCAGGTAAAGCTGTGATAGGGCAATTAACTGAGCCAGGGTATAATCCTTATTTAATAGGCCAATATCGTTGGGGAACTGTTAAGGCTACTCCAAACGGTGACGGAACAAATACTATTACGCCATTTCAATCATGGACAGAGCTAATGACAGCATTTGCTCCAGCTGCACAAATTACCACATCTTTTAATGCGACCTCTCAATACGCTGACCCGAATAACCCAGATCAGTATGTAGCAGTATTCCATGCCGCCTCCAGGGGAGTGCTGGAATATGCAGATGATCCATCAACAGCAATCGCGGCAGGTGGCGTTTGGAATTCGATCTTTCCTTCTGCCTCGAACAGACAAAATGCCTTTAATACAGGCAACCCTAAATGGGCCCTCAGATGTAGTAAGGCTGGGTGTTAATATTAGTGGCTGCTTTGTTATTGGACAATTTTACCGACTCTTCTTCTAGATTTGAGGATTACTATAAATTTGGGCTCTATTGTTAAGACGTTTTTACACAGTTTTCTGATTGAGGGTTTGGGCAATCCGGCTTTAACTTCGGAGCGATATGCCCTAGTATGCAGGTGTGACAGAACCCTGGATGAGTCTGAGAAGAAGACCCAGGAACTTCATTTCCAGATTGGTAACCTGCCCCCAAAACTCCATCATCTTTATCTGTAGTCTTGTGATGAGTAACACTACTACCCTCTGCAACCGGCTTAAACGGTCCGGGCCCTGCACCGATTTCGGCTTTTAGACATCCTATAAATGGTCTTGCGAGCCATGCTGGCCAGCCATGCCCACCGCCTTGAGTTGGAGTAGCTGCAGTATGAACCTCTAGAGGGGCAGCATCTGGGTCCGCAGCTAACTTACCAGCCATAATTCCACCAGCACTATGGGCGAATAAAATTACCTTACAATATTTATCGTCATCGCCCCTACTTTCCGCAACAAAAGCCTTTAGTTTCTTTGTAATCTCATCACTGCATTCATCATCATCATAGGTAAATTCCTTTACCTCGACACAATGAGAGTCGCTAAGTATATCTTTTGTTTTGTCGAATTCCTTTCCAGTAGGATTCACGCCAGGAATCAGTATGATTAGAGTTTTTTTTGATTTATCGATCCCATTCGGACAACAACAATCCTCAACCGGTTCACACATCACTAGAGTGTCAGAGGAGGAATCAATTGGATCTATCGCTATCGGATCTACTGCAATCGGACCTACAGGTGTAGTCTCT
>CAZWGK010000054.1:0-4193 GCA_964633685.1 uncultured Bdellovibrionales bacterium
ATAATGTATTAAATGCTAAGCAGCATGAGCGAGAAGCGGAGATTGTCGCTCAGGCGGGAAGATTTGGCTCAGTTACTATTTCTACCAACATGGCCGGTCGGGGAACCGACATTATGTTGGGCGGTAATCCCGAATTTATGGCGCAGGCTAAATCTGGGACAAAAGACCACTCAGATCCAGCCTTTCAACAGGCACTAAAAGAAGGGACGGATCTATGTGCAGCTGAGAAAAAGAAAGTAATTGAAGCAGGCGGATTGCACATAATTGGAACAGAGAGACATGAGTCTCGAAGAATAGATAACCAGTTGCGAGGCCGGTCCGGTCGCCAAGGTGATCCAGGCTCAAGCCGTTTCTACGTTTCCTTAGAAGATGATCTAATGAAGCGATTCGGCGGGGAAAGGCTGCAAAATCTGATGCTCCGAATGGGTATGGCAGAAGATGAGCCGCTAGAGGGTCGTATTGTTAGTCGGGCAATAGAAAACGCTCAGACTAGAGTTGAGGGTTACAACTTCGACATTCGTAAACACCTCCTTGAATACGACGATGTAATGAATAAGCAGAGAGAAGTCATATACACTGAAAGAAATAGGGCGCTCGAAGGCAAGGGAGTTAGAGAACAACTAAATACCTATGTTGATGACCTCTTTGAGGAGCTCACTCTTTCTGTTTGTGAAGAGAATAAAAAGCCAGCAACTTGGAATTTGGGCTACATAAAAGATCAGTTTAGATTTTTAACAAGTAAAGAGCTTTCTCAAGAGCTACCACTGAATGCTCAAGAGATATTTGATTTAGTTAGATCTCAGGCTCGGGAGTTGTATCAAAATCAGGTTGAAACAATTGGAGAGGAGCAGTTCTCTCATCTAGAGCAGCACATATATCTTCAATCGGTGGATCATTATTGGAAGATGCATCTTTTAGAGATGGATCACTTAAAAGAAGGTATTAATCTTCGGGGATACGCTCAAAAGAATCCGCTGCATGAGTATCAGAAGGAAGGCTTTTTGATGTTTCAGCGGATGATCAGAGCTGTCAAAGTAGATATCCTAAGAAAATTATTGGCGGTGCGAATTCTCTCTGATGCAGAAGTTAAGGCATTGGAAGAGGCCGAAGCCAGAAAGAGAGTCGAGCAAGAAAAGCGAATGGCGGCAGTCCATGGTGACGCAGCCGTGACAGAGGTGGCAGTCGGAGATATTCCAAGAGACCCCGAAGCCCAGCGAGATAGGCTAAAAGAGGCCCGTAAACAGCGAAGAAGACTCAATAAATAATAATTTGGCAGAAAGGTTGATTAATAACCCCAACTACCTTAGGATGGTGGCGGTTATCTTTATATCAGCCTCAATGGCTACAATAATGTAGAAGAAATGCAAGCCTTTCAATTAAGTCAGAGCTTAATTGAAAGGCAGCGCAGACCAAGGTTTTGTCAGATCTTTTAAGGTTGAGTATCTGGCGTAATAAGCATTCTGGTAATGATTATAGAAATTTAGTGAAGCGACGCTCCTTAAAAAGCTAAATAGCTCGTTAAGGAGCGTCGTCTCACATTCTGTGATCGTCCCTCCCAATGGGTCACCGAATGCCCCCCAAATTCGAGACGACGCACGTTTCTTTCGATTTGAAGTCGAAAGAAATCAGCACCACTCTTTCTTTTTTACCAAAGAGAGAGAAGACGTTCGCTAGGGGCCCGCCAGATACTCTCGTCAAGCTACTCCTCCAAGCTTCGCAACCCCTCCGAGAGTTGAAAGCGGGCCCCACTTTATTTTTTGGGATTTTTTGAGGATTTTTTTAATGTTTTTTAGATCTTGTTTTGTTCTGTTTTTGATATTGTTTGTTTAATTGCGCTGCCTTTTCTACCTTCTTGAACTTCTTATCTCAAACATCGCCATCATCAAACACATTAGACCCCAATTAATTAATCCACAAACAAAGTCATAACCAGTTATGGCAAGCTTCTGATCGCCTATGGGAACTGGAACAACTGTATTAGTAAGCCCTGAAAGATTTATAAATTTAAATGATGGCAGGGCACATTCAAGATAAATTACTAACGAAAGTGCTGCGGCTCCTACAAGAACACCCTTCTCTTTTTTCAGTGAACTAGCCTGCATGATCCCAATCGCTCCTAGGCAGTAAATAGCAATGCAGGAATAGTAAAGAATATCGTTTGGATGCGGTGAAAATCTTGGAATTAGGTGATTAGCCTGAACTAATATATCTGTAGTTTCTCGTAATGCTCCATAAAGTATTGGTGGATTAACAAGAGTTGCCGCAATCGAGTGCGTGGGATTGCTCCAGAGAGCCCAGATTAATAAGCAGGTATACATTACAGCACTCAAGGCAGAGAGATTTAGCCATATTTTTAGAGAGATTCGTCCTTGGGTAACCGCTGAAAGCACAAAATAAGAAACAGTAGCAGGAGTTGATATTAATACACTCATCCCGATAATAGTTAATAAGAACATCATGTAAAATTCACCACCAGCTTGACCCATCAGGCTAGCTTTAGCTAATGCTTCCCACGGAGTTAGAAGAAGAGCTGCTATTGCTGGGACTAATACTAACGATGCCCCAAGAAGTCCAAGCTTAAATATTGGGTCTGGCTCTGAGCTTGAAGCATCCTCTACTGATTCTTCTCCTGTATGAATTTTAAATGCACTCATTAATCGCGCTTGTTCCGCTTTAGATACTATTCCTTGACGGAGCGAGTCGCCCACATCCGCGGTTGGGTTGGCTAGTGTTGCATGGTGTTGATAGCTATCCTCTGTCTTTTTGGACTCCTCCTTGGATGGAAGCATTGATGAGGTCGAGTCTTCTTTGAGACTCAAAGGAGTCATGCTCCCAGCAAAAAATTTAAGAGCCTCTACTATCGATACTCCCCGGCGAATGGGGTCTTTGCTCAGTAACTTTGAACATATCCTTGTAAGACTTGGGGGTAGAGATGGGTCTTCAATATTTACGATATTTCCGTCAATTATATTGTTGTTGATATCTGCAACTGTTTCCCCCTCGATTGGCAATCTACCAGTCAAGAGTTGGTAAAGAACGACGCCTAAAGAGTATAAATCCGAGAGTTTGGACTCAGGGTTGTTTTTAGAAATTTCAGGAGCTTTGTATTTTATAATTTGGAGAAGTTCTTGATCCTCAATGGCATCAGAACACGGAGAGAAAGATACTCCGAAATCAGCTACTTTGGTGAAACCAGTTTTGTCTGTAAAGATTGAGCTTGGATATATGTTTCCATGCACTACCCCGTGCTCATGAATCGCCGCTATTCCAGCACAGATATCACGCATGAGTCTTCTAGCCGCATCAATGGAAACCATGCCTTGAGCTAGCGTCTCAGTAAGGCTTGGGCCATCTACATGCTCACGAGATATAAATATTAATTCCTCAGTTTTATTGACTTCGAAAATTCGTACTATATTTGCATGATTAATCTCTCGGCTGACCTGAAGCTCTCGATATAATTTCTCTTTATCAACCGCTAGGGTGTAAAGGTTGGGATTAAAAATTTTCAGCTCTACATTAAATCCATCGAGTACGGTGTCTGCAGCTAGGTAGCTTGTTCCAAGATAGTCTTTGCCTAGGTATTTTATAATTTTATACCTTCCGGCAAATAGCTCGGTATAGTTTTGAAGATCGTCTAATCTAGTCACATCCACCCTTAAAATCGCTTCGCACCAAGATTATCGACATATATTTGCTAGCTCTAAAGACCCTTCTAGTATAAATAGCGGAGGAAAGTCAGAGGGTTAGTTGGTTTTGATACAGCTGATATCACCTAGAAAAATAATGGTGTAAAAGAGCTTAGAGCAAAGGGGAGTTTATGAAAGAACATCAAAAGCAATTTATCGATTTCTTGGTTAAATCTGGAGCTTTGACCTTTGGTGATTTTACCACCAAGTCCGGACGTAAGACCCCCTATTTTGTGAATATGGGCAATTTTAATCTCGGCTCGGCTATTACGAGACTAGGGGAGTTTTATGCTGCTCATATCGTTGAGTCAGGGATGGCAGATCTAAATGTAGTTTTCGGTCCAGCTTACAAAGGAATCCCACTGTCTATTACTACAGCCCAGTCTCTGTATAGAAATCATGATATTGATGTCCCTTTTTCATTTAATCGGAAGGAAGCCAAAGAGCACGGCGATGCAGGAATGTTGGTCGGCGGGAAGCTCAATACCGAAAGTCGAGTAGTGG
>CAZWGK010000054.1:4203-4681 GCA_964633685.1 uncultured Bdellovibrionales bacterium
AGTTGAAGATGTAATTACCGCCGGTACGACTATGAGAGAGATTGTGCCGCTAATGAATTCATTCGGCGTAAAGAATATCCTGGGAGTGGTAATTGCTGTTGATAGGTGTGAGAGAGGCCAGACCGAAAAGTCTGCTGTTCAAGAAGCTGAAGCCACTCTTGGTCTAAAGATTGCCCCAATCGTGACTGTGCACAATATAATAGATTATTTATCAAAAGATAATAATAGTGGGATTGTTTTTACTGAAACGATGCGTGAGAAGATGTTAACCTACTTAAAAGAATACGGCGTTTAGTTCTATGCTCAAAAAGTTTATATCTCTAGTTTCTTTATTTCTAGTCTCTAGTGTCTGTCTTGCTGCTGACTTAAACGAAGATCAAATTCGCTTGGCCAAGGAAGTTTTTGGCTCAACTATGAGCCCGTTTTGCCCAGGGAGACTTTTATCTGACTGCCCCAGTAGCTCCGCTATGGAGCTAAA
>CAZWGK010000054.1:4691-13496 GCA_964633685.1 uncultured Bdellovibrionales bacterium
ATCTGGAGAGAGTCGCGAAATGATTGATGCTTATTTGGAGTCAGTATATGGGGCAGGAATTCACGCTACACCGCCAGCTTCTGGATTCGGACTGGTAGCATGGCTAATGCCCGCCATTTTTATATTCGCTGGTCTGGTTATTTTTAAATTCTGGCTCAAGAAAATGGTCAAATCTGAGGCCACGGTTGCTCAGCCCACTGTTAATCCAGAGAGCGGAAAATGGGACAACGAGATTGATAAAGCGCTCAAAGATTAATGCTACCAGTGTCGACTTGGCTGGGAGAGGTGCTTGGACACATAGTCTTCAACGCCCTCATCAATACTAGACATATTTATTGAGCAGCCAACTGTTTTTAATTTGTTCATATCCGCCTCAGTAAAGTATTGATACTGAGATTGGAGATTTTCGGGCATAGGAACGTAATCTATCTTGGTTTCTATCTTCATGGCTTTGAAGAGAGCCTTGGCAAGCTGATTCCAGGATGAGGCTTTGCCAGAACCAAGATTAAATAATCCGTTCTTATTTTTATTGTTCAAGAACCAACTGATAACTTCGACACAATCCTTGACGTAGACAAAGTCACGATAGAACTCACCATCCTGATACTTTGGGTTGGCGCTTTTAAATAGCTGAATGCGTCCGGTTTTTAGAATTTCATGATATCCCTTGAAGGCAACGCTGGCTTGCTCGCCCTTATGATATTCGTTAGGTCCGTAAACATTGAAGAATTTTAAGCCAACCATATGAGCGAGAGCTTTATTCTCGTGGGCCCAAAAATCAAAAGCATTCTTCGAAAAGCCGTAGACATTTAGTGGTCTTAGTTTTGCAGTCAGGGCCTCGTCGTCTTTATATCCAAAGGAGCCGTTGCCGTAGGTAGCTGCACTGCTTGCGTATATAAAGCGAATATCTTTTTCTAGGGC
Organism: uncultured Bdellovibrionales bacterium; assembly: GCA_964633685.1. Lineage (GTDB taxonomy): Bacteria > Bdellovibrionota_C > UBA2361 > UBA2361 > J135 > JAWXBT01. Next base: position 5,613 of record CAZWGK010000054.1, read on the forward strand.
CCAGTTAGCTAAGATTTGAGAGTAGCAGTAGTTGTTCTGCATCATGTATTCGGCGTCGGTTTCAGTGGTAGTTGAACACGCGCCTAGGTGTATAACTGCATCGACAGACCAATCTATAGAATCAGCATTGATCAATTCGAGAAACTTATCTTTATGATAGTAGCCTGAGAAATATTTGCCATTTAGGTTTTGCCATTTTTGACCAGAGCGCAGTGAATCAACCACGATAATATCTTTGATTCCTGATTGATTTAATTTGGCTATTACAGCGCTCCCGATAAATCCGGCTCCGCCTGTTACGATAATCATAGTTATTCCTTTATAAGAGCCTCTGAGCTTATTGCGACACCGAGCCGTCTAGTCTCTTCCCCCAGCTTTAAAGTCTTAGGGGAGTGTATTTTCATAATTTCACACTTAAGTGAGTTTTCTATAGTTAGCTTATCTAGAGGCACATCGATGTTTAAGTCAATCCATTTGCCCACCTGTTCGGGTAAAAATTCAAATTTTTGACTCCAATCGGCTATAGAGAACGATATAATTTGCCCCTGCCAGGGTGTCATTATCTTTAGTGGTAAGATTACCGCATCTTCGGTGGCAGTTAATCCCGAAATATCAATTTTAATCTTGCTTACTTTGGTGCTAATCCAACAGTGAGATTCGTCTTTTTGGCATGTCATTGAGGGTAATGGTGCCACCTGAGCAACTTTTTCAAGGGCTGTAGGCGCAAATTTATAAACATTTATCTCGGGGCTAATCACGACCCTACTCAGATCTTTTGAGCCGGGAATATGTTTTTCAAGATGTAAAAGTTTAAGTTCTTCATTTGAAGGAGCAAAGTTGGCTCCAACAATAGCTGTATCAAATCCTGATAGGAGTAGCTCCACGGGAGAGGTCTTATTCTCATCGATCCGTGAAACATGTTTTAAGCCATAGATCTGCGGTTTAAAGTTAAGGTTGCCTGAGACAGCATAATCTTTATCGAGTGGCATTTTAAATAACTGCTCCGATAAAATATCCCGAGAATCACGGGCCGCTAAGGTGACCTCCTTCCTGGTCTGAAAACCTTTAATAGCTACTGGTAGAACTAAAAACGGGGTTAAGCAAAGAAGAAATAATCTTTTTTTATTACCTTTAATTAGAATCGAAAAATACCAGAGATAACCCGCAATCAGACTTGCTAGCACAGGAATAAGCGGAAGCATATTTCTACTGAAGTTAGCTTTTTGGGAACACATATAAGCGAAGTAGATAACGGTAAAGGCGAGAGGAATAATAATTTTTCGATTCGGCTTGATTAGGGCGATTAATGACCCAATTACAAAAATAACAAAACCGAACCATCCAATTCCATTTTGTATAATCCATCCCATATAATTCTTCGCTTGGGCCAGGCCTGGTAAAGCTTCATGTCCGATGTGTCCTGCTATTTTATAATGCCAAACTTCGTAAGCGGCGTGATTCAAAAATAACGGAAGATTTATGAGGGTATAAGGAGAGCCGATAAAAAAAGCGAGCACTGGGACCACTAGGGCTAGGGCATAATCAGCCGCACTTTTTCTTTTGAAAATCAGACATCCCAGGATAGGTAGGAGAGCTATTGGCCAGACATTGTATTTTGTTGAGACGGCAAGCCCTGCAAAAAATGCTGCCCAAAAAATACCCCATGAAGACGAGTTCTTCTCTATTTTTAATGTAAATAAGATGGCTAGGCTAACAAGCAGTGTGACTAAAACATCAACACCAATTACGGCTGATTCAGATACTAGCCCCGATGAAAATGCAACGAGCGCTGAAGCGAGAGCCGGAGCAAATGGACCTCCAAAAATTAAAGATGCAACTACAAACGTAGCACCGATTGTAAGAAGCGAGAGCATTACGCTAAAGAGTCTATTCCCTTTAGCTAATACCGGGTGGGATGCTGACATTTGATAACCATTTAGGCCGAAAGGGTCCCCGGTCTTTATCTCTTCGACTGTTCGGAGCTGACCTTTAGAAACTCCATAAAAAAATGATCCTATAAATGCTGGTATGCGCGCATAAAAATGAAGAGAAGGTTTGTGGAAATACTGGGGATCGAAATTACCAGTTTTAACCATATTGGCTAATCGATTGAAATGATGAGCTTCATCTTCGTTGTAGAAATACGGTAATTCTTTTGTAACGAAGGGTAGCCTAAGCCATGCCCCTAAGATTAGGACAAAAGCTAAGCTGAGTATTGATATTCGAGGTAGGCGCTCAATCATTCTGAGGGATTAATATACTTCATATTTAGGTGCTCTTACAAAAACTTTAGGCGTACTAGGTAGGCCTTGAGCATCCTCATCTTCACTGACTACATTTAATTTGAGATGACGAAATTTTACCCGCTCACCAGTGGCATTTAGCTTAATCTCGAGCCTTTTAAACTTACCGTCATGAACTATCTGTTGAGTAGAAATAAGTGCCCCAGCGCCACTTTCAGAAATCGTTAGAGAGCTGGTCGGGAAACCTGGTTGAATGGCGCCTCGGACTTCAATTGAGATTGCATTGCGAAGACCTCGGTCAGGTGGGACAAGAATAGAAAACCCCGATCCAATTTCTGAGACCATATTAAGTCCTAGGAGAATATTACCTTCCCCGTCTATTTTTTTTATGGAGAGCTGATCTTTGAAATTTTCTAATGATGCTCTGAATTTATCTAAATTAAAATCTGGAATAAATCGGGGTAGTATCAAAATATATTTTAGATTGGAGAGGTATGATAATGCTCTGAGAGATCTGGTGTCAGGAAAATTTGCTAGTTTGCGAGGATACTCCTTCATAAACCACGTCAACTGACCGCTGTAGCCATTTATTAGTTGATACGGAGCGTCTACCGACCAGTTCATATAATTAACGTTAAGTTTGGCAAATTCCTGCCAAGATTTAATTCGATAATTTTTATCTAGGGTGGTGAAATAAGGAAAAACAAAAATAGCATCTTGCTTGCTTGTTATCTTTTCAACCGTTGTAAATATTTCTGGTTTGTTCGGAGCGCGCTCCATGGGGAAAATAAAATTGAAATTCTCCACGACTATAAGAACTGCCAGAAGGAGCTTTAAGCTCGCCACTTGAGGATTAAGTCGGGGAAACTTATTAAAAAACAGCCCCGTTAAAAGAGAAATAGCGAACACAACAACCACACCGGCTCGAGAGATAGCTCTGATGGCATTGGCTCCGGGTAGATCGTAAAAAAGAATTTGAAATGGACCCCACCATAAGTTAACCCCTCCTTCTTTAGTTAAGGGGCCTAACGAAATAATTGCGAAGAAGACCGCAACAAATACAAGGCATGGAATCAGATTCAGTTGCAGATACGGTTCCTTGTTCACTTTATGACAAACCAAGAGTGCCGATAATATGGCAACCCATCCCAAGGCCGTGGCGAGGATTGCAAACATTGGTGCGGCTTCACCGCTACGGCTAAAATTACTGAGAATCATTAGTGCTAGTAGTGAGGTGGTTAGAATGATGGGCCCGAGTTCAAATTTTACCTTTAGCTTAGGTAGAAGGGCAGTAAAGAAAAATATTACTAAAACGGCTGCGCCCGGAAAAAGATGACCTTCTTTATGAGATAAAATTGATGTCTTAGCTCCATATAGCCAGGAGTAAGTTGAGGCAGCTATGTAAGAGAATCCGGTCGCGGCAAAAGCGTAGGCTTCGTACAGATATTTGTCGCCAAAAGCTGAGGCCACATCAAAGTACGGATACACAAAAGGATAAAAAATAGGGGCCGATATTAATATTGCAATAAATGAGACCCAGAGGTGTCGGAATCTGAATATTCCTGGTCGACTTGAAAGTAGGGCTAAGGTTAGCGCTAAAATCAAAAAGCCTGAAAATATCGCATAATAGGCGGTTGTGATGAGACTAAAAAATATTATCGCCCCAATTCCCAGAGCTGACTTTAAATTCTTCTTATTCAAAAATTTTAGGTAGGCGGCTGTTACTAAGGGAATAAAAAAGGCAAATTGCAACTGAGGATGCCCTAGGTGTTCGCCAAACCATCCCCAAGTCATGAATATGATACCAGCTAAAAGAGAGGAGAGAAGATTACCGGTCAATCTGAATGATAAATGATAAGTGCTGTATCCGTTAAGTAGAGTCGCACACAGAATCAATGAATTCCAAGATTGCACAAAGGTCAGGCCAGCCCACTGCAATCCTCCAACAATTAGGGAGGGGAGTATAAAATTATCGCTCCAGGCCAAAGAGCTTCCATAAGGATAAAATGCTGAAGTGTTAAACCAAAATTGAAAAGGGGGTGCAGAGTCTCGGTCTATTAATAGATACCCAAAGGGATTAGAAACTATATGCTCGAACCATTCAGATAAATTTTTGAGATTTGTTTTAATCAGCCAGAGATAGAGCCCCGAATCAAACTCGGCGCCACCAATAAAGGCTTCAGAAAAGCTGTCGAATGCCCGTGAGCGAAAAAGAATAATTGTTAAGACAAGAAAGAATACGGCACAAATTTCATTTACCAGGTGGAGCTTGTAGCGAGCTATGGGAGCATCAGGATTGATTTGAATCGGTCTGCTGATGATTTTCATACTCAGATTGCGAAGTTGTCTGTCTGCCGTTACGATATAGGTATGAAGAAAGAAGTATCATTCAATCTGCTTGCCGTCATCATCTTATTATCGACGATTGGGATTTTATGGACTCCTTCCGGATTCGCAGAGCAAGATAACCTCTCTTGTAAAATATCTGACCAAGCCATGGTAGAGGCGAGTAGAATTCGCCAATTATCCATAAAAGAAAACACCCCATGCCTGCTCCATGGCAAAGAAGAGGTTAAAGCTTATCTGCTGGAGACTATTAAAACAAAAATACCCCAGAAAAGATTGAGGGCAGAGGAGACTTTATACAAGGCCTTCGGATTTTTGCCCAAAAATTTTGATTATGAAAAAGGGATTGTAGATCTCTACTTGGATCAATTGGGAGGATATTACGATCCAATAAAAAATCATTACGTAATGGCTAATTGGATCCCAACTGTTTTACAGACAAGTGTGGCAGTTCATGAATTGACACATGCACTTCAAGATCAGCATTTTGATCTTGATACATTTATGGATCATTCAAAGTATACCACCGATCAGTTGATGGCTCGTTCAGCACTAGTAGAGGGCGATGCTACAGCTGTAATGATGGATTATTCCTTTGAGATGATGAGCCAGCCACCCCTGCGAGAGAGACAGGATGTGTCGGGTGTAATATTTCAAAATTCGGCAGGGGCTCTTTTAATGCCCGGTCTTCAGAAAATTCCTTTAAGCCTCAAGCTCATGCTGCTTTTTCCCTACACTAGCGGCTTGCGGTTTGCCCACAATGGTCTAGTTGGGGCGGATTATAAAATTATGGATCAGATGTATAAGAGTCCTCCGAATTCAACTGAGGAGATTCTTCACCCTGAATTATATGGAAGGCAAACGCCCAGTTGGCGTGTTATCGAGCTAACAGAGATCGCTCCGGCTGACGCTGAGGTTGTCTTTAAGGATACGCTCGGAGAGTTTTCTCTGTCTGCCCTTTTGTCGGCGCATGATAGCGATAAATATAAAATATCAAATATCTCAGCAGGCTGGGGTGGTGATTTAATTTCCCTTTTTTCGCTTAAGGATGGAAAGCTAATGGCGGTTTGGAAGATTGCCTGGGATACAAAAGAAGATGCGACAGAATTTTGTGAAGCTTATACAAAGGTCTTACCAGGTATAAAAAAATTCGGCAGCTCAGAGGCCCATTCCCAAGAGAGCTTGAATATTAGTTGCAGCGAGAAGGAAGTAACGCTGACTTGGCGTCAGATGTAATTGCCTAAGCTAAGACTTTTTTGACGATTTCGCTCGCCATCTTGCCGTCGTACTGACCGTCAAATTTCTCTTTAAGTTGCTTCATGATGATGCCCATATTAGCTCCAGGCGTCCCATCTTTTAATGCTTGGACGGCTGCCTCGAGTTGAGCAGCATCCATCTGCTTCGGTAAAAAACTCTCGATAACGATTAGCTCTTTCTGTGCTTTGTCTATCGCTTCAGCGCGATTGGCCTGCTTTGCGAATTCAATTTCTTCATGCTTTTTCTTTAGCTCTCTTTTTAGAACTGTGGTAATTCCGGCTGGATCCAGATCGTTTACTCCAGCTTGAATCTCTTCATATTGAATTGCGCTAAGCAGAGATCTTATTACATCCATCTTGGCGGTATCACGCGCCTTCATCGCATCTTTAAGGGAGTTTTTAAGAGAGCTTTTCATTTAACATTCCTCCATCAAGCAGTGGTCCTGACACACAGAACACTCTGCACTTTTTGATGATGGGCCGCAATTAGCCGAAGAGTGAGCACATGATAGAGGCGAGCCACTCCGGATCATTTTCCCATCCGAGGTCAGCGCTTGCATGAAAGCCAACAACTTCTCACTAGTCTCATGACTAATCAGGTGTTCTGTTTTGCAAGCATCAATCTCTGCTTGCTCAGGAGTGACCTTGATTACATCTGTGAGAAATTTTTGAAAAATCTCCTTTCTAGCGATAACTGCTTTAGCTAAAGCCTCACCTTTTGTAGAGAGAGTAAGGAATTTGTTCTGGTCTTCTGTGATAAGCCCCTTCTGTCGGAGACCCTTAAGATTAGTGGATGCACTACCAGTCGTGATATTTAAGTGCTTGGCAACATCGGTTACCCTGGCATAGCCCCTCTCTTTTTTTAAAGAGTAAACTGCCAAGAGGTGATGAGCGCCGCTGTGAGTGATTCCGTTGTCCTCAAATTGCTTCCAGACATCCATTTTTTATCCTCCGGTAAAGGGTGTTTAATCATACATAGGAATGTTTGGGTAATCAAACGAAGGTATGGTGCTGATAACACAATGGAAATGGCGCTAGTTAATAATAATTTTCAATTAACAAATTTTTGGATTTTATCCCCGTGATATTGAATTGAAAGAGAGCATGGAGCAAAATACCGCCAACTTAAAACGAAGAGAAAGAAATGAAGATCGGAAAACTGCGCTCGATCGTATTATTAGCTGCAATTCCTCTGATGAATATTTTGGTTCCGGCATCGCTGGTTGCTGAGAAGAATCCGGCCGAAATGGTTAAAAAGGTGGGTTTAACGCCTAAGATTGGTTCCTCAATTGATTTATCGCTTAACTTTACTGACAGCTCTGGTGAGTCTGGCCCCCTGTCTAGCTTTGCTAAGCCATCAAAATCATTAATGATTGTTCCTGTTTATTACGAATGCCCAAGGCTCTGCGGTCTTTTAATGACCGGAATATTTGATGCCTTAAAAGATGTCCCTCTCAAGGCTGGGCTCGACTTCTCCTTGCTATTTATCTCGATTGACCCTAAAGAGGGCCCAAATCTGGCAGCCGAAAGAAAGCTAAGCCGACTTAACATACTGAAATCTCAAGGTTTTAATGCTGGCGATTTTAAATTTCTGACTGGAGAAGCTAAGCAGATCCAGGGCGTTATGGAAGGGATTGGGTTTAGTTATCTTCCAGATGGTACTAAAGATTTCTCCCATAGTGCGATGGCCGTAATTATTAGCCCAGAGGGAAAGATTACCCATTATTTTACGGGAATTGAGTTTTCGCCTAGAGATCTCAGGTTAGCTCTCGTAGAGTCATCCTCTGGCCAGGTCGGCAATTTTATCGATAAGGTCCTGCTATTTTGTTTTAGGTTTGATCACACCAAGGGTGAGTATACAGTTTTCGCACTTAATGTTATGAAAGCAGGCGGAATCCTTACCCTTATTGCTTTGACTGCATTGTACGGAACAATGTGGAGGCGGTATCGAGTCTAGGCAGTTAGCACAAGATTTTAGGTGGAGTTAGTTAATTATGTTTCGTTATTTGCCTGAACAAGCCTCAACCTTCGCAAGCGAT
>CAZWGK010000055.1:0-9712 GCA_964633685.1 uncultured Bdellovibrionales bacterium
AGAGTTCTAACTGAGAAAAATTATTACTGAGTTTCGACTCTGAAATCTACTGGAACTGATTGTTTTGCGACTCTAATATGAGCTGATAGATCTCTCTTAGATACCCAATTTGCTCCTGCCAGTATCGATCTGTGCCGAAATTTTCAAATACTCTCTTAAATGCTGGGTCTTGCCACCTTTTTGCAATCCAAGTTGAGTAATTAATAAGCCTCAGAGCTCGCAGAGGCTCGATAAGCCTAAGAGAGACTCGTTCAAACTGACACATCTGCTCGTAGCCCTCTAACAAGCTCTCAAAAAGAATTCGATCTTCGAGCTCTCGACCAGGCACCAGAAGCCAGAGGTCCTGAACTGGCGGCCCAACAACCATGTCGTCAAAATCCACCCAGAATGGGCCTTTGCTGCCCCATATTAAATTGCCGTAATGGCAATCACCATGAATTCTCTGAGTCCGAACACCTCGAAATAGCGGTTCAATTGCGGCACACAATGCTTTGACTGTAGTTTCGTAGGGCTCTTTTACAGATGGCGGTAAGATATTGTTACTTAGAAGAAAATCCAAGTTCATTAAGCCGTATGTTTGTGGTGAGAGATGAATGCGATGCTTCGCTTCTCGAGCACGGCCTGTTAAGTGCATTCTGCCTAAAAGCCTACCTACCTGTTGAAGCTGTTCTGTTGTTAGTTCGTCTGGAATTCTGCCACCCACTTTTGGAAACACAGAGAAATATATTCCAACCATTTCAGAAATTGTATTTCCATCTTTTAGAGTGAGTGGAGCTACTACTGGAATTTCATTTTCGACCAGGTCGAGGAGAAAGCGGTGCTCTTCTTCGATCTGAGATCTGCTCCATCGTCCCGGGCGGTAGAATTTAATTATTTTAAACCGTTCGCTCGGAGTAGCTGGTTGGGCATCAAGCTCGATCTCTACCTCATAGACCCGATTCTCCATGCTATTTAGGGCAGTGAATCGGCCGGTCGGCATAAATCCAGCTAATTCAATCGCATCCAGGATTCGGTCGGGTGTCAGTTCGTAGAAGAATTTTGTGGCATCGAGAGTCATGCCGCCTCGGTCTTTGGTTCAGCATTGGCTCTTGCGCGCTCTGACAATCGAACCACCAAGATACTGAGTCCATATAAAAGTATTAGCGGCCCTGCCATTAAGAACTGAGTAAAGACATCGGGTGGTGTCATGACCGCACTGATAATGAAAATTATGACTACGGCCATTCGAAAGCTACTAACCAACCATTCAGATGTGATTACTCCTAATCGACCTAGAAAATAAGCCAACACTGGCATCTCAAATACAAGACCGAAAGAGAGGAGTGTGGTCGCCATAAAAGAGATGTGTTCGCTGATTCTGATGGTAGGAGTTATTTTTATCGAACCATACTGCTCAAAGAAGAAATCAAATGCGAAAGGTAGGACCCCAACATATGCAAACCAGATGCCTGTTAGAAAAAGAACTGTAGTGGAGAGCAGAAATGGCACAATCATTCTCTTTTCGTTCTGATGCAGTCCCGGTGAGATAAAGAGCCAGATTTGCAAAAATATGTAGGGGCTGCCGATGATAATTCCGGAGATAGCCGCCACTTTGAGTTTTAATAAAAAAGCATCAGCGGGGCCAGTTCCGATAAGCTCTCCCTCTTTAAAGGCAGAGAAGAATGGCTTGCACAGAAAATCAAAAATCTCACCACTGATCACATACGCCAGAATAGCTCCGACAATAATTGCGAGTATCGACTTTACTAGCCGTCCTCTTAGTTCTCCAAGATGACCGAAGAGTGACATTTGAAGCTCATCTCGGTTCATTTTTCTCCGGAGGATGATTTGTTTGCCAGATTGGGTGTTGATACAGTCACAGAGGAAGGTGAGGCGGTTGAGGTATCAAGAGGAGAAGAGGCTAAAGAGGTTACGGATCGTATCTCTCTCTTGATCTCTCCTCGGAGCTCTGCGGCCGGAGTATAAATAGTGTTATAGAATTCCCGGCGAATTGAATCGGAGCTCCGTTTTAATTTACCGAGGGTTTGCCCAATACGGCGAGCAGTATCTGGTATCTTCTCTGGTCCTACGACTAGAAGAAATACGACACCGATTACTATGAGCTCAGGTAGGCTTACTCCAAACATTTTTCTTTCCGCATTTGCGACATCCCCAGATTATAGAGTATTGGTAGGGCGGGTCAAAGCCGCTCTATAAAAAAGGCATTTATGAAGATTTTTAGAATATTTCTAGTAGTTTTGATGGCTCATGCTGGCGCCGCCTGGGCTGAAAAGGGGCCAATAGTCCCAGAGGTTTTAGTGAAAAGAGCGGTTGATTACTGGCGGGATGACTCCTCTTTTACCAAAGCCAAGATGACCGTGCATCGCCCTGACTGGGAGAGATCGTTAGAGTTGAACTCCTGGACTAAGGGTAGTTCGAAAGCGCTGGTTCGATTTACGGCACCAGCCAAAGATGCAGGCAGCGCCACTTTATCTTTAGGCGATGAGACTTGGAGTTATTCACCGAAAATTAATCGAATTGTAAAAATTCCGCCGAGTATGAAGGCCCAAAGTTGGATGGGCTCGGATTTTTCCTATCGGGATCTTACCAAAGCCGATGATATCGTTAAGCAGTATACTCATGTCTTAATCAAACAAGAGAGTGTCGGTGGTAAGATAGTTTATACAGTTGAATCAACCCCAAAAGAGAACGCACCGGTAGTTTGGGGTAAGGAAGTGCTTCAGATTAGAGAAGATCTAGTCATCTTACGCCACGAGTTTTTTGATCAAGATGGTAAGCTGGTTAAGGTTCTTGAAGCCAGAGAGATAGCGATGATGGGTGGAAAATTGTTTCCCAAAGTGATGCGAATGACAAAAGTTGAAGAAAACGACAACTGGACTGAGATTTCTCATCAACAGGTTGAGTTCAAACAGGAATTCGCTGATTCCTTTTTTACTGTAGGCTCTCTAAGCGGACGTTCATGATAATATTAGCAATGGCATGGCGAAACCTTTGGCGTCATCCTCGGCGCACTGCGTTAACTGCAGCGGCTATTGCTCTAGCAGTTACCGTTTTGACATTTTTCTTCTCTATTCAGGTTAAGAGCTATGACATGGCGATTAATGCCAGCACTGGGATATTCCATGGGCACTTCCAGGTTCAGCGCGCTGGGTATTTAGACAATCCAGAGATGAGAAAGATAATAAGCGAGGTGACAGAGCTCAGGCGGGAGCTTGCAACCATTCCAGGAGTAATGGGAACTGCTGTGCGAGCCATGGGTTTCGGTCTTATTTCCTCACCTGATAGGAGTTACGGGGCTCAAATAGTTGGAGTTGAACCAAAATTTGAACCGTCAGTCTCTAATATTTCAGGAGTAGTAATTGAGGGGAGTTATTTCTCTTCAGAGCAAGATCAGGGTGTTGTTTTAGGAGAGATTTTAGCCCGAAATTTGCGAGCTAAGGTCGGAGATGAGTTGACTTTGATGAGCCAGGGTTACGATGGTGGTTCAGTGGCACTGGCGCTTCCTATCACGGGCATTTTTAGGAGTGGCTCTCCTGACATAGACCGGGGCATGGTCCAGATTCCACTTGTTCTCTTTCAGGAATTTTTCGGACTTCCCGATGCTGGTCATGCAATTGTTCTAAGAGTTTTTGATCGTTCAAAATTAGAGGAGCTCGAGGGGCGGGTAAGCGAGATTGTACAATCTAAGAGAGCTGATACTGTGATTCTGGATTGGAAAAAATTGATGCCTGGTCTTAATGAATCGATCGAACTTGATATGTCAGCTGGTTGGTTTTTTTATATTTCGCTGGTCGCCATAGTTTCTTTCTCAATTCTGAATACATTTCTGATGGCCGTATTAGAGCGAACAAAAGAGTTCGGAATAATATTGGCAGTGGGCGCTCGCCCAGTATCGTTATCACGATTAGTCCTTTTAGAGGGAGTATTCCTAACTATTTTAGGTGTGATTTTCGGTCTTATATTGGGTGCAATCGTAGTTTCTTATTTTGGTCATATCGGATTCACTGCGCCTGGAGCAGAGGAGGTACTTAAAAAATGGAACTTGCCTGCTCGAATTTACCCTGAGGTTTCAGTAGCTGGATTCCTTAATCCAATTCTAACTGTGCTGCTTGCATCAATTTTAGCCGTTGCGTACCCAGCTTATAGGGTCTTTAGACTCGATGCCTTAACTGGTTTAAGGGGAGGGCATTAATGAGAACCCTTTTAATTATGTTAACTCTAGCGGTTAGGGGACTATCAAGAAATTATGGCCGTACCTTAATCACGTTAGCTGTTATATCGGTCGGTGTGATGAGTGCTGTTTTGCTCTCCGCTTTTGCTCGAGGGATTAGTAACGGCATAGCAGAGAATGCGATTCGTACTCTGACTGGTCACATACAGATTCACGCTCAAGGGTATCTCGATGACCCAACAGCCGAGTTAAGTTTTGACGAGTTACCGAATGAAGTTGAATCCAAAATTAAAGCGGCAGGTGTAGAAAAGATAGCTGCCCGCATAAGAGTTCCCGCCGTAGTTTCAAGTGAGCGGGAGTCTGCTGGAGTGGTGATTGTTGGGATTGACCCTAATGAAGAGTCAGGTGTGAGCTTCATCGCTGATGGAGTTAAAGAGGGCCGGAATTTAAATGGGCTTGATGATGATGGTGTAGTTGTCGGTAGAGATCTTCTTAGGGTCTTAAAAACGGAGATTGGAAAACGGATAGTTCTAATTACCCAAGATAAAGATAATAAAATCGTAGATCGAGGTTTTAGAATTGTTGGGGTTTTTGAATCTGAGTTAAAAAGCACGGAGAAGGGATATATATTTATGTCTCGTCTAGGTGCTCAAAGTTGGCTCAATCTGATCGGAAAAAATTCTGAAGTAATTTTGAAAATCGCCTCGGCTAAAGATGCCAGGAGATATGCTAAACGTATACAAGCAATAGTGCCCGAGTTAGATGTAAAACCATGGCAGGCAGTGGAACCTCTAGTAACTGCTCTAACCAAGGTTCATGATGGATTCTTAGTAGTTTGGTTCTTAATAGTTATTACAGCCATCGCTTTTGGAGTGGTTAATGCCCAGCTTATGAGTATCTTTGAGCGAACCCGGGAATTTGGGGTTTTGATGGCTCTCGGATTAAAGCCGATTCAACTTGTAATTTTAATCGGGCTAGAAGCCACGGTTATTCTAAGCCTTGGAACTATGCTGGGAAATCTGATGGGTGGTATTGGTTACGCCTATCTTAATCAAGGCTTAGATCTTTCTGGATTTGCCTCTGCTTCAGAGCATCTTGGATTTACGAGAGTTGTGTATCCATATTTTAATATCTCTGACTGGATTCTTTGTAATACCCTACTGTTGGGTATTGGAATTATAGGCTCAATGTATCCAGCTTGGCTGGCTAGTCGATTGAATCCAGTAGAGGCGATCTCAGGAAGGGGGAAGGAGTAAGATGAGTGCTGTAATACTGAAGAATGCGAGTAAAGTCTTCGATGATGGTGAGCGAAAGGTAGTGGCTCTTGATGGTGTTAATTTGGAGATTAAAGAGGGTGAATTCACCTGCTTTGTTGGGCCCTCTGGCTCTGGAAAGAGCACTCTTCTTAATCTAATTGGTGGATTGGACCGACCAACAAGTGGCGATGTCTTTGTCGGCGATACAAACCTAGCCCGTTTAGATAGTGCAAAATTAGCTGACTTAAGACTGGGCTCCATAGGCTTTGTGTTTCAGGCGTATAATTTAATTCCAGTATTATCGGCTAGGGAGAACGTTGAATTCGTGATGCATCTACAAGGCATCTCAGCGGCTGAGCGGAAGAGTAGAGCTTTGGAGGTGTTAGAAAAGGTCGGACTTAAGGGATTAGAGGATAGGCGCCCGGGGCAGTTATCGGGAGGGCAACAGCAGAGAGTAGCGGTAGCAAGAGCTATTGTTTCCCGACCGAAGTTAGTTTTGGCCGACGAGCCAACTGCTAATCTTGATTCTAAGACCGCTCGAAATCTCGTATTACTAATGGAGGAGTTGCACCACAAAGAAGGAATCACTTTCGTCTTCTCAACCCATGATCCGATAGTCATGGAGTTGGCAGACCGAGTTATAAAACTACACGATGGCAAGATTGAGTCAGATGAGATCACTAGAGTTCATTAAAATATCTGGGCTTTTATTCTTGTTTTCAAGTGTCCATGCGGTGGCCGACGAGTTTTCTTCTGCAGGGCATGTAAAACTAAGTTATTTCCATCAGAGATTTCCCTCTGATAGTTTCTACGGAGTGCCCGTTCCCGATTCGGGTGACGATACCCAGCTGAGAGGCAGACTCAATCTAAAGTATGTCACTGGCGAATTCGAGGGGGTTTTGGAGGGGATTGGTGGTGTTCAGAATGTGGCTGGTCGTCCAATAAATAATTTATCTGTGCTCGGAGTTAACCCTGGTGACGATACAGCAGTTTTTGACCTCTCTCATCTGGGGGATCCAGATGGAGTCTCTTTATTTGGGAGAATTGATAGAGCCAGTATCAATTGGGTCTCACCAGATGCCGCCATAAGAATCGGAAGGATGGCTCTGACTTGGGGCCAGGGAAACACGTTTCAAATTTTAGATATTGTAAATCCTTTTCCGCCTGCCACTTTAGACCCAGAGTATAAACCTGGTTCTGATATGATCTACGGGCAGAAGAGCATCGGAGGAGATGCTCAGTTTGAATTTGCTTTTGTGCCGAGAAGAGATGCTACCTCGAGCGATCTTGAGTACGATCAGAGCACTGTAGCCGTTAGAGGGACCAAGCGGTTTGAAGATTTAGAGAGTGAGCTTCAGACTACGGTGGCACATCACTATAATCGAGGATTGCTGGGGATTGGGTATAATTTCCCATGGCAGGGGGCGATTGTGAGGGGAGATTTATTGATTAAGGAAAAGAGCACCGGTGGCGTTGCTGTCTCAGGTATCGCAAATATCGATAAATCTTGGGAGCTTTTTAGTCGAAACTGGTACGGCTCTTTAGAGTATTTTCATTCAGGAGTCGGTGCTAATTCGAATCAAATTGAGAGCTTCTCTCAGGATCTTTCTGAAAGTTTGCTTAGAGGCGATTTGTATACTGTGGGAACTGATTATGTTTCGTTAGGACTTCGACAGGAATTAACACCATTAATAAATCTCAGTCAGCTGGTTATTCAGGGTCTTGATCCAGTTGGCACGCTCATGCAGTTAAAAGTTACATACGATCTGAGAGAGGATTTAGTGCTAATGGGAGCTTGCACACTCGGTCTTGGAGGATCTGACTCTGAATTCCAACGGTACACCCAAGGCGGGACTGTAATAGAGCGGGGTGATTCAATATTCGTTCAGATGGGTTGGTATTTCTGAATTCTTATCCGAATCCTACCAGCGCACTACGGTTGAGTGGATGCACAGTTTTATTGATAGTGGAGGCAACCTTAATGGAGTCGCCTCTATGTATCAGGAATCTAATAACTTCGAAAATCTTAACAATCAAAACAAAATTAGTGCCGAAGAGCTAGAGCTCAGAGCTAAGAGTTATCCAGCTTTTAATCAAATCTTTGGTGGTGTTGAAAAATCCCAGGGTGCTCAAATTGTGATTGATGCTCTTCCGAAAGTGGAGCATCTTGTGTTCTCTCTTGAGCACAATTATGAAGCTGCGCGAAGTCTAATCAATGATCATTTCTTTCGGTTAGCGGCGTCGTTTGGTGGTCGCTTGAATGGCGATTATATTGAATCCTGTTTAAGATTTTTAGACAGATCTTCTTGGAGTTACGCCGAGACAAAGTATGAATTATTCCAGAGTCTAGAGGATCTCGTAAAAGCTTTTGGAGATAATCTAACTAATCAAAAATTTGAAGTGACACTTTGCAGTGCTTCAAGAATCGGCGGAGAAGAGGGGCTACCTAGCTCTGTTATTCAAGAGGCTTTGGTTCCCGCCATTAAAAACCAGGGAGACTCTCTTACGGATGGCAATATTACTCAATTTTTAGAGTCGATAAAAAATTGGGATGATTACTCAGATATAAATTTCGGCACGATGGAAAGACCGAAAGAAAAATTCGTTGGTGATATAAATAATCCCCAGCAATCTAATTTTCAGCTCTTGGCTGAACTAAGAGTGGTGCTCTCTATGGCAGCCTCAAGAGAGGCAGTAGCCATTGGAATAAATAGAGTTATAGCTGCTCTGGGAGTTGAATTAAATCCAGAGAAAATAGAGGATTTAACTCTAGCGGCGCATCTATTTGATGAAAAAAAATTGGCACCAATCTTACAGTTCCGATTTGCTACAATCACTGCTCCCCTGATTTTGAATTTATTAGGGAATCGGTATCAGCCTGGGGATTTAATGCGCTCAGCAAATATTATCACCGAGGGGATTATCTCATATAGCAACGATTCGGTTAAGATTAGAAGTGAAGACGAAATAGAGCGGTATCTTCAGGTCATTGAGCTTGCAGCCTCTCCAGCTAAAGATAAGTTTAGAGTAGAGGCGTTGGAAGAAACTGTTAACTCGCTTGAGACTCTGTATAACCAGTATGAGCGATATAATGTCAAGGGTGCCTTTGCCGCAATATACGGCGTGCTACCTATTCTCCGGGCAAAAACCGACTCTTATTCAGACAAGCTTCTCGGTCAGATATCTGAGGGGTTACTTAAAGAAGTCAGATCTAATACTCAGCCCACCGTGGATTCCTATACGCTCATCTATGGGATTAGTCAGGCCATGGTAGCCTTAGGAGCAAAAGGGAGCATTTCAGATATTAAGGAAGTCGCACAGATTGTAAGGGCTGTGGCCAAACAAGGCGAGTCAGAGTCGAGCCGGGAGAATTTGCTAGTCTCAAGGGTGTTTAGCGGTATTTTAAAAGCATATCCAGAGGAGATCTTTCTAGTCGATTTGAGAGTAATCGGTCAGACAGCAATTGATTTCAACAAATCTGGGTACTCAAGTCTCAAGCTAGAGCAGAGTCTACTACCTGCTATTGCCCAGTTGGGCTTTGCTCACGGAGTCGGATTTGTTGTCGCAATGATGAAGCAGGGAATCTCTCCAAGATTAGATCTTTTATCTCCAGAGGAGATTCATGAAGTATTTCGAATGACGAAATATTTCGATGAGGTTGATTTGAGTCGGGCACGAAGAGAGCTGAGTAATGGCAGCCATAGGATAGATGGTATAAATAAAATGATCGCCCTCGATATTGCAAATGTGGAGATGATGGACGAGATAGAGGGAAGAGCGATAGTTCAAAATCTCGGGCATGATGCTGAATTACAGATTCAGCCAGCGTTGCATGTATCGATTGTTAACGACTCATTTAGGGTGCTACCCAGGTCTCATAAAGAAAATTTCAAGCTGACAGAGGTAAGGACCTTAGAGACAGTTATACTCAAAGCAACAAAAGGGGTAATAGATGAGCTTCACGGTGCTCTTGCTGGTCGACCGATTTATCCGGGCTACAATAGTGAGTTGCAGCACTTGAATTTTCAGCCGATTAGGATGATTGATTTGAAAGGTACTAATCTTGGAGTGATCTATGCCTTACGAGCTCCGGTTTTTAATAAAGATTCTCTCATAATTGTTAGTATCGAACCGAGCCAGGATTTTTTAGGCAAAGTCGATCCTCGAAGTTTTTCCTCCGAATTGACGGCAACGCTAAAAAAGATTGCTACTTTTAACGGAGTCAAGTTGTATTTTAATACTGGCTCTTATGATTGGAAAACCGCCGGAGGAATATCTCCTCGAC
>CAZWGK010000055.1:9722-13457 GCA_964633685.1 uncultured Bdellovibrionales bacterium
AAAGGTCCAGTTATGCCATTCCCTTACTATCAAAAGATTGATTATCTGGCCGAAATATAGGGCTTTTAAAAGTTAAATTTTTAAAAGTCACATTTTTTCGTAGATCCCTCATAACTACCTTTGGCGATCAAAAATTCATCTTTTTACTCAGGTTTAATTAATCGGTTAAGTAAGTTAGGGGGTACGCAAGTCACCTCTGGGGGAATAATTCATTTGGGAAGATAAAGATTTATGATTCGTAGACGTGCTGTTAGAGAGAGATTAGGTGAGGCTAGCTTTGGTCGACGTCGGCCAACAATCAACTCCGCCGAGATAAAAGAAGAGATAAGTTATTTTAGAAGATTAGCAATTATCGCCAGAAATTTTACTAGCACCAGCACAAAAGAAATTTCCAAGGAAACTAAAACCCAGGATTCGATGGTTGCTGGGCGAGAATTAAAAAGAGCGGGTAGTTTTACTGGTCTCAAGCAAATAGAATGTAATTCCAAAAAAATCGACTTAGAGCTCTTATAAAGCTGGGCAAGTGCCCGATTTAATCGATAAAAGTTATCCAAATATTCAGTTGTTACAGCGGCTTTTCCGTGTACAATCTACCGTGTCACAGGCAAGATAATTGCCAGTCTTTATGACTGAGGTAGAGAAGGAGTAGTTAATGAACAAGAATATCGTGGCTCTTAACAGTGTAGGGCAGTCTATTTGGTACGACAATCTATCGAGAGATGTTTTGCAGTCAGGTGAGCTTAAGAAGCTTATTGAGGGTGGTGTAAGCGGGCTTACAAGTAATCCTACGATCTTTCAGAAAGCCATATCGGGCTCTGCCACTTACGATACTGAGATGAAGAGTGAGCTCAAGAAAACTTCCCAGGTTACAGAAATTACTGAAACCTTGATGGTGGCTGATGTCGGTGCGGCGGCTGATTTGCTCCGTTCGGTGTTCGATAAGACCAAGGGGGCAGATGGGTACGCTAGTATAGAAGTCTCGCCACTGTTGGCTCGAGATACAGAGGGCACCATCGCAGAAGCTAGGAAGTTATGGAAGCGCCTTGATAGACCCAATATCATGATCAAGGTTCCAGCAACTAAAGAGGGCTTGCCCGCAATTCAGCAACTGATTTCAGATGGGATTAATGTAAATGTGACTTTGATATTCTCAGTTTCTGTTTATGAGAAGGTAGTAAACGCGTATCTTTCTGGGCTAGAGTATCGATCCAAGAATAATCTCGGACTGAAGGTGGCTTCAGTAGCGAGCTTCTTCGTCTCAAGAGTTGATACAATTTGCGAAAAACATTTGGACGAGAAAATAGCTAAAGGTCAAGCTTCGGCAGCCGATAAGGCCGCCATGCTCGGAAAGATTGGAATTGCAAACTCGAAACTGGCCTACGCAAAATATCAGGAGCTCTTCGGTAATAGTTCCCGTTTTGCTCCGCTAAAAGATAAAGGTGCTTGGATTCAGCGACCACTCTGGGCGAGTACTGGAACCAAGAATCCTGCATTCTCTCCGGTATTGTACGTTGAGGAATTGGCAGGTCCTGATACGGTAAATACTGTTCCACCCCAGACTCTAGCCGCTTTGATGGAGAAATGTGGTGTTCATAATAAGCTAGTACAGGATATAGACGCCGCCAGTTCTCTTATAAATGGGGTCAATAAATTGGGTATATTGTTCGATAATCTGCTAGTAGAATTAGAGGAGCAGGGGGTAAAACTCTTTGCTGATTCCTATAATGCCCTCATCGCAGATGTAACCAAGAAAGTTGAGGCTCTTAAGTAGGGTCGCACATTAGAGGCGTAACGGGATTTGTGTATGGTTAATCCATTTCTGGGAGATTCAAACGAGAAAGCTGCGTATGCACCAGCCACCTGCTTGGTGATTTTTGGTGCTACCGGTGATTTAACTCAGCGAAAGTTAATTCCAGGGCTAGTTAATCTTGCAGAAGATAAATATCTACCCTCAGAGTTTGTGGTAATCGGAGTCGCTAGGAGCGAA
Organism: uncultured Bdellovibrionales bacterium; assembly: GCA_964633685.1. Classification (GTDB taxonomy): domain Bacteria; phylum Bdellovibrionota_C; class UBA2361; order UBA2361; family J135; genus JAWXBT01. The sequence goes on from CAZWGK010000055.1 coordinate 11,710, forward strand.
CACTCAGACAGTGAATTCAGAGAAAATTTGTGGAAAGGCGTTCAAGCTCATTCGCGCAGAAAGATCTCAAAAGAGGTCTGGGATAAGTTTTCTCAGAATATATTCTACTCAACTTTGAGTTTTGATGATGCCTCTCACTACCATTCTTTAAAGGCTAAATTAGAGGAGATAGGGAAGAGTCGACGGCAGAACTTCAATTATCTTTACTACTTTGCAACGGCTCCAAAGTTTTTTGGAACTATTGCTAAGAATTTAAAGAGTGCTGGCTTGGTTGAAGATCCGAAAACTGGTGTCCGAGCTACATCGATAGTGGTCGAAAAGCCATTTGGTAATGATTTGGATTCAGCCAGAAAGTTAAACGCCGACTTGAGGCAGAGCTTTGCAGAGAATCAAATATTTAGAATTGATCACTATTTGGGCAAAGAGACTGTTCAGAATATCTTAGTATTTAGATTTTCTAACGGAATGTTCGAGCCTCTTTGGAACCATAAATATATAGATCATATTCAGATCTCTGTAGCGGAATCAGTCGGTGTTGAGGGGCGCGGCGGGTATTTCGATGGCACAGGAATCTGTCGGGATATCATTCAGAATCACGTGGTTCAGGTGCTATCGCTTCTCTGTATTGAGCCACCTGTCAACTTAGACGCTGATAGCATTCGTGATGAAAAGGTAAAAGTTTTAAAGGCTATTCGTCGGTACTCTGAAGAAGAAGTAGTTAAGAACACCGTCCGAGCTCAGTACACCAAAGGCATATTAGACGGGAAAAATCTTTTAGCTTACACCGAAGAAGAGGGGATTTCTCCCAACAGTAAAACTGAGACTTTTGCGGGCATGAGATTCTCAATAGATAATTGGCGATGGTTCGGTGTGCCGATTTATGTGCGCGCTGGGAAACGTCTGCCGAAAAGAATTACAGAGATCACAGTTTATTTCAGAAAACCTCCAGAGGCTCTGTTTAAAGGTTTGGGATACCAACAGATCGAGCAGAATGTTCTGGCGATTCAGGTGCAGCCGAAGGAAGGAATTTCTCTAAAAATAAGTAGTAAGCCTCCTGGTCCAAGGATGCGTGCTCACCCTGTGGTGATGGAATTTAATTACGGCCACTCATTCGGAGTTCCGTCTCCTGAAGCGTATGAGAGGCTTTTACTAGATGCGATGAAGGGAGACGCAACTCTGTTTACTCGTGATGATGAAATCGAAGAGGCTTGGGATATCTTGAAGCCGATACTTGAGACTTGGGAGGGAGAGAATCTTCCCGGATTGGCTAAATACCAAGCTGGTACATGGGGTCCAAAAGAGGCTGCGGATTTATTGCGCCGTGAAAACCACCGTTGGCGAAGGCTCTAATCATGGTCAAAGTGTCAAGCAAGTTTGAACCCGTTGAACTTAAAAGGCTTGAGACGATGATGGCTGATCTCAAGAGTAAGATCGGGGAGTCAAGCGAAGCGCATGCCTCTTTTACCACTCAAAACGCAGTCGTAATTGGTTCCGCTCCGATTGATGGCACACTTGAAAATGAAGTGGTCACTAATCTGATGAGATTAAACCCAGCACGGTTTTTTTTGCTAGAAATTAAGCCGAATCTTGAAGCGATAAGATTGTCAGCCCGCTGTGAACTTGTTTCAGCTGAGAATAAGGTCTGCTCTGAGGTAATCCGAATCGAGGCGGCTGAGGATCATATGATGGAGGTGGCCTCGATATTGAGAAGTCATCTCTTAACTGGAGTTTCTACCGATCTCTTTATA
>CAZWGK010000056.1:0-317 GCA_964633685.1 uncultured Bdellovibrionales bacterium
AAAAGTTCAGAGTTTTTGAAAATCGTCTCAATAATATGAGCTCGTATCTTATTAAGGTTTATCGGAATAATTTTTGAGGGTAATTTCAGACAGTCGTCATTAAGAAGATGATTCACTCCGCCTGGTAAAGTCATGAGATCGTCACCCAGCCGTTCTATTTTAAATGTCTGATTAGTATTTACGTTTGGTAGTGGTTTTTGAAAAATTAATGACATTACTTGATAGTTATCCAGTCGTTTCAAATGCTGGAATGAATGCCTTGCATGAGGCCTTGTCAGTCCTTCCACTTCTTAAAGTTATCGACATTCGATTTTGGA
>CAZWGK010000056.1:327-12934 GCA_964633685.1 uncultured Bdellovibrionales bacterium
CGAATGCTGATTTAGGCAGTACCGTTATTTCTCTAAGAGAGCCAGTCTCAAGTAGTAGGGTCCGCAGCTTTTCACCACTCTCTATGCCGAGCCAAGAATTCGGAATGATAAGGGCTGCCACACCACCTGGCTTTAACTGTTCATAGCTGAGAGCTGTAAAAGCGATGTATTTATTAAGTTTACCCCGTTTTATCCAATTGTATCTCTCCTCGATGATTATTTTCTCTAAAGGGTGAAACTTATCTCCCCGAGATAATCCATACGGGGGATTGCCTATTATAAGATCAAACCCTCCTTGTGCTGCAGCTTCTGGAAACTGCTGGCTCCAATCAACGGGAGAGAGTGAGTCTATATTTGTTTCAGGCGTTTTCGAGATTAAGGAGTTGCCACCGATAATATTTGTGCGCAGGTTTTTGTTTAACTTACTCAGAGAATGTCGTGCCTGCTCAACCCCGTTTAAATCTTTGTCGATTCCACAAAGTGTAAATTGGCTCGGTTTCATGATCTTACCGAGACCTACAGCTCCTTCAATTAAAAAAGATCCCGAACCACAGGCGGGGTCTAGGACGCTTATAGGGGATTCTCCGGTGCAGGATGTTTGAGGTTGCCAGTAAGAAAGAGCTCTGGTTACTGTGAATTGGGCGAGATTGGGAGGGGTATAAAATATCCCCTCTCTCTCCCGTGTTTTCCGTTTCGAAACATCTTTAAAAGAGCGCTCGTACGAGATTCCAATTTTGTGAGCAGCCCCTGTTTTAGCCATATACCTCCTCTGTACTGAGGCGGCCGTAAGAGGTAATATTCTCAGAGTTACGCATTATGGAAAATATTATTTTAATTTTTATTAAACTATTTGTTGGTACCCTAAAGTGCCTACCCGGTACTCTACGGGAAGGGATTCTATCTAATATTTTAAGATTTGGAACTCTATTTATTCCCTCGTATAGAAGAGTATCCGAAATAAACCTAAAATTGGCATTTCCTGAATCAACGCAAGCCTGGCGACGATTCATAATAAAGAAAAATTTTGAGTCTTTAGCCAAGGCAATCTCCGATTTTATCAGAATGCCTAATCTGGATAAGGCTTGGGTTGAGGCTAATATCAGTATTCCCTATTGGGAAAGATACATGGAGCTAAAAAAGAGGGAGGGAGCTCCAGGGGTGATAATAGCAACGGGGCATCTTGGCAGCTTTGAACTGCAGGGGTATGCGATCTCGCTCATGGGTTATCCTTTAAGTTTTGTGGTGCGAAATTTCAAAGCTCCAAAAATTGATCAGTGGTGGAATGGGATTAGAGGTCGGTTAGGGAATAAGGTTCTCAATAGACAAGGAGCCTACAGGCAAATGATAAAGGATTTAAAATCCGGCCGTGATGTGGCAGTCCTTTTTGATCAGAATGTGAAGAGGAATCAGGCAGTTTTTGTTCCGTGGTTTGGGCATCTGGCAGCGACAACTAAAAGCCTTGCGTTGGCAGCGATAGAGACTAGGTCGATTATATTAGTTGTTGCCCTTATTACCTTAAATGATGGGAAATATAGAATGGATGTCACTGAGTGCAGTTTTGATCATGTTTATGATGATCAAAATCTATCACTAGCAGAGAAGGTCTCTACAATTACAAAAGAGATATCGGGACATTATCAAAAGCTAATAAAGAGCTTTCCTGAAGGCTGGTTTTGGATGCACAAGCGATGGAAAACTACACCAGTTGATGGCGCAGAAAATATTTATTCACTTTCATCTTCGAACTCTATTGTCACAGGGAGTAAGGCGTAGTGACAACTGAGAGTGAGGTGTTAATTCAGTTTGAAAAGTACCACGGATTAGGAAACGACTTTATAGTCATCGACCTTAGAGAGAAAGATATTGATCCTACACGAATCATCAGAGCATGCAAACGTATATGTGACCGGAGATTCGGAGTAGGGGCAGATGGTATTCTGCTTATACATGCCCATCATGATTACGCTGCACGTTTAGAAATTTATAATTCCGATGGGTCACGGCCTGAGATGTGTGGAAATGGAATTAGATGTGTGGCGGCTTTTCTACTTAACCGCGACGTGAATTTAAAATCAAAAGTGGTGGATATTTTAACGGACTCAGGAGCAAAGCGGTGCTCTGTAGAGTGGAGCTCTTTAAATGAGGTGGCCATGGTGACCGTGAACATGGGAGTACCGAATTTTGAGCCGGCTGCTCTGCCTTGCAAGGTCGACTTGGGTGGTGGTCCCTATTTCATGCTTCAGGATTTTAGGGCTGTGGCCGTTTCGATGGGGAATCCCCATGCTGTAATCTTTTGCTCCGAGAATCCTGGCGAGTTGGCGAAAAAATTTGGTTCATCTTTTGAAACAGCCTCGATATTTCCGAATCGGAGTAATATTGAGTTTGCTCGGAGAGTCGAAGATAATCGTTTTGAGGTTTCTGTTTGGGAGCGGGGTTGTGGATTGACCTTGGCATGTGGAACTGGAGCATGTGCGGTGGCAGCAGCAGCTTTGAAGATGGGTTTTTGCACAGCCGGACAAGATATTCAAATTGATCTTCCAGGGGGCTCCCTGTTTATCGAAACAAGTAATATTAGCCAAGGGTTGGTCATGCGTGGACCAGCGGTGCGAGTTTTCTCAGGCACTTTGTTTACCTAGTGTAGCTTACAGTTTTGCATCCTCCTGATATTCGATTTAAGTGAACATCAAGAAGTTTCATGGTAATTCCTCGCTCAGGATTATTTGGGCACTTTACAGTGTATCTCTTGGTGTGGTCTTGGTATTCTCGCGAGAAATTAATTGTTGTAACACCTTTCGGCAAAAGAGCTTTATCGCCTGGCTTGAGTTTGTAGCTTCTTCCCTCTGCATAAATATCAACGACATTATAATTTCTATCTTGGGAGGTATTTAAAACCAGGATTCTTCCCGCTGGCGCTGCTTCGTTTGCGCATCCGATCAGATAAAGAGTGAGTGTTAAAGCGATAATAATTTTCATACTGTCGTATGAGCTATATGAAGATGAAGTGGTGACCCCAACGGGAGTCGAACCCGTGTTTCCAGCGTGAGAGGCTAGCGTCCTAGACCACTAGACGATGGGGCCACTTTCAATAGAAATCTTCTTTACGAAGAGTGGAGGTTATACAGGGTATTTGGTGGCTTGTCGATTTTTTGAATAAAATTGTTTTAAATTGAGCTCGGGGATGCTTGCTGACTCCATAAACTTGAATATTTTCGGCACTTTGTTAGTTTATTAGGAAATTGGCATCGACTAAACCTATGCAAAAACTGGGCATTACTTTGGTTTATGAAAGATAGCTTTTATAAATTTGCTCGTGGTGTAAAGGTAACAAGTCCGATTCTGACTCTGAAAATGGATGTTCGAGTCCTGGTAGGTAAATTAAAATCAAAGATGTGCAGAGAATGAAAAATCGAGAGGGGCACTTGATACATCTATCCATTAAATCTTCTCTGCTAATAGTCGGGCTTCTGTCATTTTTAAATCTAACAGGCTGCTCAACCAAATCCTCTGAATCAGTTATTATCCCTGAGAATTTATTTAGCTCCGATCCTGCTACTGAGAGGCGCTCTGAGTTGTATTATCGTTTTTTAAAGGGAATGAGTTATTTAAATAATGAGGAATCAGAGAGAGCTGGTCAGGAATTCGAAGCAGCAGTGCAGTTCACTGAAAAAGGAGACGAGCTGCTACGCGCCCAATTGGTTGCGATTAAAATTGAGCAGGGCGACCTTCTGGGTGCCTTAAAACATAGTCAGCGAATAATGGAGCAGGCTCCAGAGCCGTATGATTATCTTATTCATGCTGGAATACTCGACTCGTTGGGCGACTACACTGAGGCTCAGAAATACTATTTGATGGTATTAAAAGAAAAGCCAGATGATGTAGCCTCTAATCTATATTTAGCAAACGCTCTGTATGCTTCCGGAAATCCCGCAGCCGCAGAGAGTAGATTAAAAAAATTGATAGCAATTGAGCCTGATGTATCGGTGGCGCATTTCTACTTGGGGAATCTTGCTGCCGAGCGTCGGGATTTTTCAAGTGCAGTTCGTGCTTATGAAAAGACTCTGAAGATTGAGCCAGATAATAAAAAAGTAGATCTCGCTCTTCTTAATGCACAGATTCTTAAAGGCGATATATCTGGAGCGAGGAAAAGAACCGCCATGCTTGCCGATTCTTGGCAAGAGGAGGCTCTTTCTTTGGTCTTAAAAGCAACCATGGCCCTGCTTGAGAAAGGCCAGAGCCAAAGTGCTAGTCTTTTTCTCAAGAGCTTTTTGGGTGAGCAGGCGATTGAACTTCAAGAGCTCCGTCGTCATATCGGAATTCTACAGGTTCAGGGTAGAGATTTTACAAGTGCTGTTTTTACCCTGGGCCTAGTTCTAGCTAAAGATCCAAATGATGCCAAAGCTAGGTATTTTTTAGGGACAACTTATGCGGCGTTAGGGGCTCGAAAGAGAGCCGTTATGGAGCTTCAGAGAATCCCGAGCTCAGACCATATGTACGTTGAAGCTCAGACGTTCGCAGCTTTTTTAATGAAACAAATCGGCAATCTTACCGGGGCTCAGGGTGCTATAAAGGCAGCTCTCTCTCAAATGGAAGAACCTGATCTACAACTGCAACTTTTTCTGGTTGAAATTTTGCGAGCGCAAAATCGACACGATCAGGCAGTAGGGGTGGTCTCTAAGATGTTATTGAATGACCCTCAAAATCCCAAACTAATATTCTTGTATGGCTCGGTCTTAGAGGATCTTGGTAAGCATGACGATGCAGTATCAATTATGGAATCATTGATAAAAATTGATCCAGACCATGCCCAGGGATTAAATTTTATAGCTTATAACTTGGCTGAGAGAGGACTAGATTTAGAAAGAGCGATGCAGCTCTCTGATCGTGCCTTGGCTGATTACCCCGAGGATGGATATTTTCTTGATACCAAGGGGTGGATTCTTTTTCGACAGGGAAAGGCAGGAGAGGCATCGAAAGTATTATCGCGAGCTGTTAATTTGACCGGGGATGACCCTGTAATCGTAGAGCATTATGCAGAGGCTCTGATAGCGCAAGGTGAACAGGAGAGAGGATTAGCGGTAGTTCTCTCGATTGTGCAAAGAAAGCTGGAGATAGGAGATGAAAGCCTTAAATAAACGTGCTCGCTCAAGAATAAAACAGATTGTAAAAACTAATCCTGACCTCAATAGAATGTTAGAGTTAGCAGGGTACTCTGATAAGTAAAGTAATATGTTGAAACAGATATTCGCGCTTACTTCGTTGATTTTGATTTTTGGTGGATGCTCAGCAAAAAAAATAGATTTGGGCCTACCTCAAGCCGAAGTTTCGCCTGAGCGGCGAGCGGTAATTTTGAATGATTATTTTCATGATCGGGATGAGGTGAAGGCCTTTCGTGGATTAGCTGTTGCTCGGAATAAAATTAAAGATGATCTCTTTAAGGTAAGATATATATTCCTCGCTAGTACTGATGGGCGACTGCGAATTGACTCGCTTCCTGTAAATAGCGGAATAGTGATGACCGTTCTAAAAAGTGATGGGCAGCGAGCCGTGCTTTTGGATAATGCGCCCAAAATTGCATATGTAACATCGGCTGATGATAATTTGCTTGATAGAGCTCTGAATGTGCCGTTAGCGCCATCAAGGTTGCCATTCCTACTAGCTGCGCGTATCCCTAAGAGTCAAATTGTAGCTCAGAGGTCAGCTATCTATGAAAATGACGACGAGATTATATTACTTGATAAGGCCCAGAATGAGGTTTACCGGTTTAATGGTCTTAGCAGAACCTTGCTCAGGTTAACCAAACTAAATGAAAAAAATACTGAAATTATTTGGGAATTAAGTTGGGCTTATGATGGTGATTCAAAAGAGAGCCAGCCCTCTTTGATGACTCTTCGCCTGCCAAGTAAAGATTATAGCGGAAGCTTTTCATGGCGGGTTTTTGAGATAAATCCAGAAATTAGCACCGAACTTTTTAAAGCAGTTATTCCAGGTGGATGGAAACGTAAAAATTTATAATCAGTTTAGTTATCTCTTGCGGTTAAGCTTCTCTCTCCTATCTTGAGAGCCCACTTATAGATAGAGCGATTAATATTAAAAAGGAGAAGATACACAAAGAAAACGCCTAGTCCCCAGCTCCATATGCTTGTCTCTTCCCCAAGAAAATGGAAGTAACGCCCGATCAATAGTAGAGCGATTGGAAGCATATTAATGACTATCAAAATAGTGCAGCCTAACATGTAAACCAAACTTCCAAATGTTGATGCGAGTTGAGATGGGTGTTCCCAATCAAAGTTGGAATAAAATGACCCAAGTCCCATTCCTAATCCGATAAGACCTATAGAGGTAATCCAACATATAGTAGCACTAAGAAATAAAATCTCCGGCTCAGCCTGAATAGCCAAACCCCCAGATAAGAGCAGCGTGGATCCTATAATTGAAATTGGGAAATACCAGATCTTAAATTTAGCCTTTAAAACTGACTTTAAAGGCATACTAGAGCTTTTGAGGATCCAATAAGATTTTCCTTCAAGAGATACGGATGGAAATACAAATCGGGTACATATAGCTGCTAATACAAAGGTTCCCATTCCTAAGTTTCCAATAACCAGAAAGCTCTGCCACCATTGAGCAGCTTGTACTGGGAGGTTGTCGATAACTCTGAGCAGCTTGAGATTATAAATATAGAAGGTACATAGACCGAGAAGCAGCATGAGTTGGATAGACTGGCTAAAATCTCTCAAGAATGTACTCATCTCTCTGCCGAGAATAGCTCCCTCTTGTTGATTGTAGATCCAAGATAAAGGTGGATAGTCAGTGAGGTTTATTTTACGACCTTTTTTTCTACCAGTGATACTAGCCTGTGACATCGAATAAGCTCTGTCATGCAAACAAATGAATGTTAAGAAAGCAGCAGAGACTAGCGCAACTGTAGTGCCCCAAAGTGCGGTAATATATGGCCACTGAGTGATATTTGAAGGCTTTAATTCATTGCCAAGAATAATAGCAGTCCAGTGACTAGGTAACCAAGGAGCATTTGGAGCTCGTATTGCCTCTACTAGGTAGAGAATATCCTCCATCTCCTGCATCGGCTTCTCGGCCGCATTGAATAGAATATCAAGTAAAGAGTAGGCAGCGATTAAAACAAGTAATCCGCATAAGCCAAAAACCTCTTTGGTTCTATTCACCGGGACTAAAGCTGCAACTATTGTTACAATTACCATCGAGAGTGCGGCTGGAATAATAAAATAAGGGATTAGGTGAAGAGTTGCCGTAGCTAAAAAAGTGATCGGCGCGTCATACGCCACATAAAAAGAGATAAGACCTGGCAGCCCAAAGACCACAACCATCCAGGTAGAACTTGCAATTGTCTCGATTAACTTGGCGTTAAAAACTCTAATTTTACTTACAGGAGCTGCTTTAATTAGAGAATAGTCAGCACTTAAAAACAGAGAGCCTATGGCTGAGACTGCATTAGAAAAGAATAAAAGTCCCAGTAAGAAAATAAGTAAAATATCTAAAATCATGCTGGGATGAAGATAAGCCGCTGCGGTTTCTGAATTTGCTTTAGAGAGAACCAACTTTAATCCAAGAAAAATCGAAGCCATGACGGCAAAGCTAAAGATTCCAATTACTGAATCTCTCCCAAGATTATTCTTAAACGAGCTTTTAAATCGCCACCGATTTTTTATTGATAATAATTTGGGAGATAGAATCGTTAGGCTCATGAGATTATGATATTTGTTTCTTTAGTATAAATGGGTTCGGAGGTTAGTTCTAAAAAGATAGTCTCTAAAGCGCTCTCGAAGAGACCAGCATTTGATCTTATTTGATCAAGGGTGCCTGAAGTAATAATTTTGCCTCGTTGAATTATAGCTAATCTGTCAGCGACTTCCTCAGCTACATCAAGTGAGTGGGTTGATAAGAAAATCGTCATGCCACTATCAGCTAGCTCTTTTAGGGTATCTTTGAACATTTTAGCGCCACGCGGATCTAGTCCTACCATTGGCTCATCAACTATTAATATCTTCGGATTGTGCATCAAGGCAGCGCAGGTCGCTATTCTTTGACGCATGCCATGCGAGTAACTTTCAATTAACTCATCGGCCCATTCGGTCAGAGCAAACTTCTCAAGAATTCTATTTGCTCTATCAGTAATTTCCTTCTTTGGAACTTTGTATAGATTAGCGCAGAAGTGTAAGAATTCTCGCCCTGTAAGTTTAGGATATATGTAAGGCCTATCGGGAATATATCCAGTGATTATTTTTGCATGCTCTGGATGGGTATCTAGATTGAATCCGCCCAGACTAATTGACCCAGAGGAGGGCTGAATTATGCCTGCCATCATTCGGATTGTGGTTGTCTTGCCAGCGCCGTTAACACCCAAGAATCCGAATATTTCGCCGGGTTCTACTTTTATAGAGATATTATCAACAGCTTTATGGGGCCCATAATTTTTACAAAGAGCATTTAATTCAATCATAAACTTCCGACCTCTTTGGGAGCTTCTTTACCTTTAATCTGTGAAATGAGTTTTGTTAAATCTATACGACCTTGATCTTTACACTCATCCTTGTTTGTTTTCTGAAGTATCTGGAGATTTAGTTCACTTTGGAGAAATGCTGCTGGGGCTTTTAAAGCTACCGGAGAAATCGGCATCTCCTGGTCATATTGTAATTGAAATTTGCCCTCTGATATTTCCTTTATAATTACTGGACCAGGGATCTCTTTATTAAATTTTCGAGTTTTATCGTTGAATACAGCTTCAGCCTCTAGCTTTATAGGATGAATCTCAGAGGTAGTTACGCTGGCTTTTAAACCCTCACTAGTCAACCCGAAATGAAGGTCAGACATCTGACCGAGTGGATTAAAATAAAAATTTCCGTCGATATGGACATCGATAGGAGAGTCAGAAACGCTCGCTGAAATTTTACCTTGAGCTTTCCCGTATGTAGCTTTCTCTTTTCTTAAACTTAAAGAGATCTCTCCAATGCAGATATTTCGGGCCTTGATTGTAAAGTGATGATCCCCTACGGAGAGAAAATCATCTTGGTAGGAAAACTTGGCAGACTCAAAAGATAATATCGAGTCATAGGCATATTTTGTTACGCCAATACTCGTGACCATAAAAATTGATGCCAACACGACACCGAAGTTAAATTTAATAACGCCTCCAAATTGGAACGGTTTCCCACTTTATTAGGATGAAATTTATGGCAGTTTGGGGTTGAATTTTTTGTAAAAAAAAGAGCCCCTAGAGGGCTCCTATATAAATTTTGTAGAGGGTTACTATTCTCTAACGATTACATCGTTTAGAATAGCGGAGGTTAGGTAGTAGGCCTCATCTTCAGTTCTTCCGGACTCTATGGCGATGTTTGTAAGGGTTTCTATAAGCTCGCCCAGGGTAGTCTCAATTGTCTTAATCGCAGTCTCAGAGTTGGTAGGTTGATTATCAGCCATAACTAAACAAGTCCTTTCAAAAACTAAAGTAAAACAGGGTGATTACCCTCTCCTAATTTTAGACGGGGATAACCAAAAAACGGTGCGGCCTTTCTCAATTGTATTAGAAAAGTTACAAATCGCCTATCGGGTGAGCCTCTAAAAAGTTAATCGGCAATCCTTTAGATAGGAATAACCTCTCGAATTCAGTAGGAATATTGCCCTCCAAGAAGGCACTTTTGTAGAGGTCGGTGCTCTCTTTAGTAATTCTCCAGCCAGAGCTCAGCTCTAATAAAATGGCTCTGACATCCTGGAAGTAGTCGGGATGGTCAGTCTTAAAAGAGAAAGTTCCATCTTTTTTTAAGAGTTTTTGAAGGACCTGAAGGTAGTTTTTTGAAACAAGGCGATGCTTAAGCCATCTCCGTTTCGCCCACGGGTCTGGGAAGTTTATATAAACAATTGAGGCTGATTTCTCGGGTAGTACTTTCAAGATATCTTCGGCAAATATTCGGACCAGTAGAATATTTTTTAGATTCAGTTGAGTGCCCTTTTCCGCAGTTTTATAGATTCTCTTAAATCTAATCTCAACTCCTATAAATAGTGTCTCTGGCTCTAACGCCGCTCGTGCTATCAAATGCTCACCAGAGCCGCTGCCTAGCTCAATAACGTAATTCTTGTATGAGCTAATTCTCTCTCTTACTTTAATTGATGATTCTTGCCATCGATCCGGCTTGAGAGCATCAATTATCAAATCGGGATATTCAATCAGCTTAGTCGAGTAGGGGTTTGCCTGTACCATTTTTCGTACCTATTATCTTCGTCGACTTTTGGGGGAAGAATCACTTTTTATCTTGGCTCGAGAGTGCCAACCCCAAAGGGTGTCATATGGCTCGAGATTCTTAGAAAATTTAGCTGTATACTCAGAGAGTTTATTAAAATCCTCAGAGTTAAGCTTCCACTGGAGTGCTTTTATATTATTTTCAAGCTGCTCTGGATTGGTTGCTCCGGCAATAACTACGCTTACTCCCTCAGAATCGAGAACCCACCGCAGCGCTACTTCGGCCATCGGTCTGCCGATAACATTAGAAATAATCCTTATTTCATTGAGAGTAGACTTTGTCTCCTCAAATCGCTCCGCCGATAGGAGTTTATTTTGTCTCCGTGGATCTTTGGGGAGCGACATGTTGTCAGAGAATTTATCTGCCAGTATCCCCTGAGCTAGAGGAGAGTAGGCTAGAAATGAGATGTTCTTTTTCTTGGCAAAAGGAATAATTTCCTTTTCGGCCCGTCTCCAAAGAAGGCTGAAACAGTTCTGTAGAGAATCGATGTTGTCAGTTTCTGGAAACTCTTCCCACTCAGGCTCGTTCCAATTAGAAACCCCAATCGCACGAATCTTCCCCTCTTTTTTAAATTGCATCATGACCTCGATGGTCTCTTTTAGGGGAACAGATGGAGACGGCCAGTGGTACTGTAAGAGGTCTATGTAATCAGTCTTTAAACGGCGTAGGGAGTTTTCAATAGCTTTTCTGGCTGCTTCGGGTGCTGCATTTTTATGGGAAAATTTTGTTCCGATTATCACATTCTGACGATCACTTTTTAGGATTTTACCTAAGCTCTCTTCAGCATAGCCATCACCATAGCTCTCAGCTGTATCGAAAAAGTTCACACCAAGGTCTAAGGCCTTTTTTATAACAGCGCTGAACTTACTCGAGTCAGACGTAGCCCAACCTGAAGCCTGCCATGTGCCAACACAATAGCGTGAGACCTTTAAGTTAGATTTTCCGAGCAGAACATATTCCATAATTGCTATGCGGCGAATAATCGCAGAAAATGGCATAAAACTCAAAGTGAGGTTCGATGGAGGCGCTCTCTTATTTTATAAATTCATTAAGGTTTCCTAATCGCCAAGACTATATTCGTATGAGTTTAGGGATCAGGAGCCGTAGTAGGAAAATGGCGGCTTTTTGGCGCGCTCATCTCGATTTAAGTCGTAGCTTCATTAACTCTAATCTTGAAATTGCAACCAAAGACAAAAATATAAGCGAGATTGTAGTTTTAGGAGCAGGAGCGCTTTTAGATTTAGATTGTAAGACGTTGGATTCGTATCCAAGTTCAATTCGTTTGGTTGACGTGGACCCAACCGTAGAAAAATTCAGTCGGGGATTATTCCCAAAGGCTCGAGCTGCGAATCGGTTTGCTTGGCAAACAGCCGATGTTACTGGAGTCATGGATAGATGGACTACTGAACTTAAATTGTTTGTAAAAGCCACTCCTGATATTCAGGATGTTTGTCGATTTTTCAGGGAGCTATCTTCGGAGGCATCGCCGGTGAAGATAGGAGGCGATTCTTGCGTAATTTCTTTAAATTTGATGGGCCAGTTAGGTGTTTATTGGAGAGATAGGGCCTTTCATATATTAAGGCCGACCACCTACTATTTAGATAACAAAGGAGATTTATTGCCTCAGATCGATGAGGCTCTTTCTTCCTCTGTAAAGAGACTAGAGGAGGCGCATGTTGATTTGTTGCAGGCTGCTCGTTTCATAATCTTAATCACCGATATTCGGTATTATTACTATCGAAAGGATATCGCGCCATGGCAGGTAGAAGACGCTCTTACTAGTTTTGACCTAAGTATGCAGTTAAAAGATAGGGGTTTTATTCCAGTGAATTTCAATTCATGGTTGTGGCATATCTCGCCACAGGGCCTGGGAGACCCTACGTATGGCGAGATCCATGAGGTTCATGCCTTGGCCTTTAGTAGAGATTAGAACGGCCAGCCTACAGCTTTTTGGAGCTCAGAAATCTTGTCTGATTTCTCCCAAGAGAAATGTCCTTCAGATGTTGGGGTTCTACCAAAGTGGCCATATGCCGCAGTCTTTAAGTAGATTGGTCTTAGTAATTTAAGATTATCGATGATTTGTTTTGGTCTTAGACCAAAAACTTCGCGAATCGCAGGTTCTAGTTTTGCGTCTGGAAGTTTTCCAGTTCCAAATGTATCTACGTAGATAGAGACTGGCTCCGCAACCCCGATTGCATATGCAACTTGAACCTCACATTTTTTTGCCAGCCCCGAAGCCACTATGTTTTTAGCTACATGCCGTGCGGCATAGGCAGCAGAGCGATCTACCTTTGTAGGATCCTTACCAGAGAAAGCACCTCCACCATGGCGGCTAT
>CAZWGK010000057.1:0-12877 GCA_964633685.1 uncultured Bdellovibrionales bacterium
TCCTGAAAGGCCCTCTAAGTATTTTAAATAGTCTGGATTAAATATAAATGGAACTAAGCCAGCCCGAGTCTCAGTAACCGATAAACCGAATTGTCGAGCAACATCATAAGCAAAACCAGACGAACCCATCTTGGGAATCGATAATCCACCTGTGGCTACTACAACCGAGGACGCCTCAAAAGAACCGAGATCAGTCTCGATCAGATAATTACCCGCAAACGATATATTCTCAACCTTGACGTTACACCGGATCTCGACGTTATTCTCCGAACACTCTTTCTGTAACATGCTCACTATCTGACGAGCACTATCTTCACAAAAAAGCTGCCCGAGCTTTTTCTCGTAATACTGTATTCCGTGCTTATGCACTAACTCTAAAAAATCCTGGGGGGTATATCGAGCTAAGGCTGATTTACAAAAATGCTCATTGCTGGAAAGATACGAATGGGGTCCCGCTCCGATGTTGGTAAAATTACACCGCCCTCCCCCAGAGATAAGAATCTTCTGACCAATTTTCTCTGCCTTCTCTAAGACTAATGTCTGCCTGCCCCGCTTACCGGACTCAATGGCGCACATCAACCCCGCAGCTCCAGCGCCGACAATAATCACATCATAAAAAACGGGAGCCATGAAGCCTACACCTTAAAATTACATTCCTGAGGCCTGCGAGTATACTTAATTATTGGCTCTTTTGCACCCTCGCTCGCCGCAGTTATTTACTCTCTATCTTTGCCAAATAACATAACAACTCTCTCTGAAACCTCTCCTCCGGTTTCAACCGAATACACTCCTAATTTAGCAAAACCTAATCGCTCAAATATTCGAATCATCCCATAATTATCAACACGAGTCCGAGTTATGACCTGTAAAAAACCCTTCTGTTTAGAGGTTGCAAGTAATTCCTCCACTACTTCTGTGCATACTCCTCTTCCCCTGGCTTCACTCTTTGTGCACAGCTCTGCTATATAATAGGTAGCTGCGAGATCAACCTCTTCAATCCAACCATTTAACACCAAATCACCCACACCTGGATAACTAAAAACCGGTTGACCAATTCCAAAGCCTAAAACATTTCCTAGATCATCATTCCGAATTACGAAGTCTGAACTCTCTTGGTATCTCAAAATTTCCTTGAGAGCCTCTTCTCTACTCCATGATTCATACCAAGGCGCACCAGCAAAAGCCTCGACGTATATTTCGACTAGCTCAAGCTGATTTTTCTTTAACTTCTCGGGTTCAATAAAAGCATTAGACAATAACGGGTCATCCCCGAAATATTCCGGTAACATAAACACTCTTTAAATTTTAAATTAATTTCTTATTAAGCTAACTCGGACTTGAGTTGATGGAATATCAGAGCATATCCACGTCGTGCATCTTCAATATCAACAATGCCGATGCTCTCTTGATTCGTGTGAGCTAGGTGAATCGTCCCAGGCCCGTAAAGAACGGCCTGTGCATTTAGTGGTGCAAAATTCGGCACATCTGTACAGTAAGAGGCTATATCAGAGGGGATCCCTTTTATCTCCTTCAGCTTAACTGATGGCGCAGAGTAGGTCACCTTAACTGAGGCCTCTGAACCGATAAAATTCTTAAAAGATTGAAACAAGGCATCATTATCCGAAACTGTCCTAAAAAGCAGATTAGCTTCGGCCTTATTTGAAACTATATTCCCCGCTACACCGCCCTTAATTTGACCGATATTGACTGTGGTCATCCCGAGGACTGGGTCAGAAGGTAACTTAAAATCCATCACACGATTAAGAATTCTAATTAGCTGCGCATTGGCGTCTCGCCCTAATTCAGGATAACCAGAGTGGCATGCCTGACCTTCACAAGTTAGAGACACACCCAATACGCCTTTATGAGCCTTCATTATTCGACCCTCTGTAGGCTCACCATTAATTATATACCTGACTCCTCGATTTTTGAGCTGAACAGCGGCTGCTTTTGCACCACTCCCATCAAGCTCCTCTCCTACAACCAGCAAGAGTCCAAAATTATATTCACCTTTCTGAAGAAGATCTTTTATTGTGGCGATCATTGTCGCAATAATACCTTTGGTATCGCACGCACCACGACCGTGTAACCGGCCATTTAGAATGCTAGGGGCAAAAAGAGAATCCTCCGCGGGGACTACATCCACATGGGTCGTAAAAAGAATTTCAGGTTTTCCGAAAGACACTAGAATATTGAATCTAGTTGGTTCGACCTCGAGCAACTCAGGATACCAATCCCAAGCGCTGAATAAATCTTTTAAAAAGTGAACAATCTCTGACTCTCTTCCAGAGAGCGATCTTATCCGAATTAAATCACTGGCAATTTTTAAAATTTCTTCTGTGTTCATCGCAGGCTCAAATTAAAATTAGAATGTATCAAGGGTTAGGGAAATAGACTATCTACTAGCGCTTAGGCGCTATGGTGAAGGTGGAGGTGATGATGAATTTTTGATTCAAATCGTGACATATCGGTGGTATCTCACGAAATAAAATAAGAGTCAACTAACTTTCGTAGGGGTTACCTGCGAGCAATCCACTTATGTAGACATCTTGCCACCAAGGCTGTCCATCCAGTTTGATGCGAAGCTCCTAAACCTTTGCCAGACTCGGCATGAAAATATTCGTGGAATAAAATCAGGTCGCGCCAATTAGGATCTTGGGCATACCGATGATCGCCACCATGACTAGGCCTATGACCGTCTGGACTCGGAATAAAGAGAGATGATAACCGGCGGCATAAATCTCTGGCAATCAGATCTAGCGTCATCATATTCCCAGATCCGGTAGGATACTCTATCTTGAACGAGTCACCATAAAAATGGTGATACCTTTCTAGAGCTTCAATCAGAAGAAAATTGGTCGGGAACCAAACCGGGCCACGCCAATTTGAATTTCCACCAAACAGCGTGGTCGTGGACTCCCCAGGGGAATAATCGACACGATAATTTTCGCTATTTAATTTTAAGATATACGGATCCTTTTCGTGCACCTTTGAAAGGGAGCGAATTCCATAGGGTGAAAGAAATTCATTCTCATCAAATACATATTTAAGAACCCGGCCTAGCCTTTCTCGAGAGGGCACAGCCAAAAGTCGATGACCAGAGAGGCCGTCCTTCTGCATGTACGAGATAGTTCTTTCTAAATCTTTCCTCTCTTTTAAGAACCAATTTAACCTTTTTTTAAATCCACTGAGCTTGTCGATTACGGTATCCTCCAATACCTCAACTGCTAGAATCGGAATAATTCCAACAAGAGACCTAATTTTTAGAGGAATTTCATCTTCCCCAGTATTCAATTCATCGTAATAAAAGCCGTCCTCTTCATCCCATAATCCGGAACCACCGAGGTGATTGATCGAATCAGCAATGGATACAAAGTGCTCAAAAAACTTGGAGGCCATATCGCCAAAACCTTGATCTTCGGAGGCCAATTCCAATGCCATCGACAACATTGTTCCACAATAAAAAGCCATCCAGGCTGTAGCATCAGCCTGCTCAAGGTGCCCACCAGTGGGCAGCGGAGCACCACGATCGAATACACCAATATTGTCGAGGCCTAAAAATCCACCCGAAAAAAGATTTTCACCTTTCAGGTCTTTACGATTTACCCACCATGTAAAATTTACTAATAACTTCTGAAAAGTTCGAGATAAAAAGTTTCGATCTCTCGCTCCCCTTGCGCCTGTCATTTTGTAGACGCGCCAACATGCCCAAGCGTGAACAGGTGGATTTACATCATCAAAGCCAAATTCATAAGAAGGCATCTTGCCACTAGGATGCATGTACCACTCACGCATCATCAGAACCAATTGACGTTTTGCAAAATCAGGATCGATGGGAGCAAATCCTACCGCATGAAAAGCCAAATCCCAAGCCGCGTACCAAGGGTACTCCCACTTGTCAGGCATCGATATTACGTCGCGGTTATAGAGATGCTTCCATCCGCTATTTCTGCCCTTCAATCGCTGTGGATCAGCAGGGGGTTGTGCTGGGTCACCCTCTAGCCATTCCTTAACAGAGTAATAATAAAACTGCTTATTCCATAACAATCCAGAGTTTGCCTGCTTGATAATCAGAGCTTCTTCATCAGTAGCTCCTTCAGGCAGTTTGCTAGCATAAAACTCTGCACATTCACTTCTACGGGCGCTCAGAATAGACTGGAACTCGGGGCCAAATAGCGCTCCAAATCCTTTAGAATCCTTCCCTTGCAAAGCGGCTACATGCTCTGTTGGTAAAAGTCTTAATCGTATTTCAATTTTTGATTTAGGTGGCAATAAGTAGCTCGCGTGAAAGCATGCTTTTGTTCCGGACGCGGCTGGGTTCACTACCTCTTTGCGATTATGAACTACATATTCATGAAAAGCATCCTTAACATAAGGTGTTCGACTAGGAGCATTAAAGAGACGTTCAGTATTAGTTTCATTCTACTTCATACTCTCGGGGAATTGAAGAGCTGTCGGCTATCAATGAAAAGTTACCCAGCGTGGGATGCTCAGTAATTATTTGCGATGAGTCACCTAAGTGCATCTCTGGCCTCTCGGTGTATCCCTCCCCTTGCCTTCCCCATGACCAAGTATTTCGAAACCAAACCGTAGGTAATACATGGAGCGGTGCTGATGTTTGTGCCCGATTAAATATAGTAAGATTAATCAGTGTGTCGTTATCATCTGCCTTAGCGTATTCAACTAGAACATCAAAATATTCGTTGTTATCGAACAATTTTGTATCCAACAACTCAAACTCTGCCTCGCCTCTCTTCCGTTGAGCACTGTTTTCGATCAAGGCATGATACGGGAATTCGCGCTGAGGATATTTATAGAGACCCTTTGAATAAGAATGAGTGGGGATAGAATCTAAGTAGTAGTAGCACTCCTTAACATCCTCTCCATTATTGCCCTCAGGCCCTGTCAAGCCAAAAAGCCGCTCTTTTAAGATGTAGTCCTGTCCATTCCATAAAGAGAAGGAAAAACAGAGTCGACACTGTCGATCTGTCCAACCAAATAATCCGTCTTCTCCCCACCTGTAAGCCCTACTGCGGGCATGGTCATGCGTAAAGTATCCCCAGCAACTTCCATCGGGCGAATAATCTTCGCGCACCGTCCCCCACTGTCTTTCAGAGAGATAGGGCCCCCACCGCTTCCAGTTTTTCTGGCGCGCCTGATCCTCTTGCAATCGCTTACTTTCAGAATCAATATGTTTCAAAATCTTATTCAATTTCAATCATCTTTAAAATTCTAACAAACTCACCCAGCGACCAGGCCTGAAATGGGCAGCCTCGGGGAGAGTGAGGTGCATCTCCATCGGCCAATTCAAATAGGTGCCCAGTCTTGCTTAAGCAGTTCTCAAGGGGCAGAACGAATAATTCGCGTGCCTCTTGCTTTGCCTCCACAGAGTAACCTCTTACCCTCAACCATGCATCCACAAAAGCTGCCATCGGCCACGGCCAAACACTGCCTTGATGATAAGCTAAATCTCGCTCACGCTGGTCACCTTTATATCGGCCTAAATAAGAGGAACTCAAAGGTGTTAAGGTTCGGAGACCCAGGGGCGTTAGGAGTTGCTCCTCAATAAAATTTAAAACGATCTTGGCTTTATCAACTGCCAAAACCGGCCAGATTAGACCTCCACAAGCAAACACCTGGTTTAATCGGAGGGTGTCATCGTTTTGACCCATCAAACGGTCAACATCCACCACATCGTAGAGTGCGTTTATTTTTTTATTCCAAAATTTTTGATTAAAGGAATCTTCGGCCCTCTGAGCCAACTTAAGAGCATCTGAATCTTTCAACATCTCTCCGCTAGCTCGCAAACAATTTATCCAGAGAGCCTGCAACTCTACGGGCTTGCCACTTCTAGGAGTTACCATTAAATCTCCTATTTTTGCGTCCATCCAAGTTAATTGATGCTTGCCGTCACCTGCAAACAGTAGCCCATCATCGTCAACCCCAATACCGAAATCAGTCCCTTGTTGATACCGATTAATAATTTCGCGAACGTACTCTTTAATTGGCTCAAAAGGGGTCATGGCCTCCCCTCTTTATGAGAGAAGCTTTTGAGTCTCATAGGTCAAAATTATATACCAGAGTGAAGCATCAGCGGAGTTATACAAAGTCTCTCCGCCGCCTTCAGCAAAAGTATTCGCAATAATGCCACGCCTTAAGGTGCCACCCCAAGTACGAAGAATAGATAAAGCAACATCCGATCGCCCCTGCGCCACAACCAATCCTCTAGCTGCGACTAAAGTGTCTCGTCCCCAGTCAGAAAACCATGGGTATCCAGCTATAATTGAAGTCCCCTCAACCTTTGAAGAGGGTGATGAAAGTTCTCTTTCAACGATAAATTGCTCAGAGGATATATCGATTCGGCTAAGCGGATCTCGACGCGCCAACTCTGCAGAAAACTCCTCAGATATCTCTGTATTAAAAATAGAAAAATCACTGGAAAGACCGATGAAAGCGAGGCCATTTTTAAAATTTAAATCAAAATGTCCGGGCGAAAACAAACTCTCAGTCGAGTCGTATCCACGCATTTCTTCTTGCGCATAAAATACCTTATGAAACCAGAGTCGCTCTTCTTTAAATCCCTGACCCACCATGGCGATTGTGGTACTGTCCTCAAGCCGAATAACGACCCCACTATTAAGCGTAGATATTTGAGGGGTTAAATCACAATCCCTTCTCAATGAATGAATATCTCTAACAGACAACAAAGGCCTAAACAGTATGGATGCCCCCACTCCTTTCGGGCTTTCCATCGCAAATCTGAGCAAAGTTTTATTTTGACCCCGCTTCATTAAGAGAGCCATCGTGACTTTCATTCCATCTGGCAAATCAAACTGCCATTTCGGATATTTATGACCTATATAATGAGTACTGACTCCAGCCTTATTCGGATTCGGATTAAGAGTTCCATCTTGATATCTAACAGATGTAAGCGGCACCAACCCCTGTTGCTGCTTGATAAAAATTTCAGCCCCAGTGATCAATACTTGACGTTCCAACGGATGTTTTTTTGAAGAAACAAGGAGCCCATGGTATTTTCGCTCAGGTATTAGACCAACACTGCCCGAGGCATATCCACCCAACCCATCGGTCTCTAGCCATTCAGAAATAGTAACTTCAGACACTTTTCCCTCTTTCAGAGATGAACCTCGCCCCCTCTTAGAGCTTGCTCTGAAAGATTAGTACGAAAATGGATCTGTCGACAGGTAATTATCAGGGTCCGATTATTTATCTTCGCAATATGAAATGCCTGGCAGGCGTAGAATCCAAAATTCAGAGTAAAATGCAGCGGCTTTCTGTCTTCCTCCACCGCCAAAAACCTTTGCTATCTCACCTACGTGAACATCATTTCGCGATGTTCGAAGTGAATATTTAAAACGTCCTCCAGAAATCCCGTGCCACACAATAACGAATGGATACTTCGGTCCATATTGGGCACAAATATCGTCTACACAGTTGACACTATTAACTACTGGAATCTTCTCGCCTCTGTACCGAACAAAGTGCGCTGTTTGCTGAATAGTTCTTTTAACCTCAGCCAACTTCAAGGAGACCATGTCGCGGCCACGCTCCACAATATTATTAAAACCTGGTCCACTCTCCATTTCATCAAGGACATTACCCCACTTTTCAAAATCATGGGGCTCAGTGTCAGCATGCACTATACCTAAATAACACCTTACCTCCTTGCTCCACGGCAGGTTCCAGCGCCCGAGATCATCGTCTTCCACATAGTCAACTAAACGAGGCCGTGCTTCAGCCGGATGAAGGTAGTCCCATGTAATTCCAGCACCCGATTTATTGAGATCAATGAAAACGCCCTCTCTTCCTTTAAGATCATCAATAAGAGAATCGTGATGATCTAATACCGTAATAGACTTCGCGCGAAAGCTTTCAAGAACTTTTGAGGAAAATGCTATATCAAGTAGGAAAACCTCTTTACCTTCGAGATTTACTGGTGGCGCATTCCTGTGCAAAAGTGGAATAAAATCAGCTTTGTCCCCAAAACACTCATACGCAGAGAATGCCGCCACAGTGCCGTCTAAACACTCACCGTGATAACCAACAACTAATTCTTTTGGGGATTTCAGATCAGACACAACAAAGCTCCAACAACTAGGTGGGGAGGATATCAATTTGTCTAAAATTCTAAAATAATTTACGGATATATATTTTTTCTAATAAATCCAGCGCCATACTAAAAACTCGCTACCGCAACCTGGCCTATGAAGTCACAACTGACCTGGGATAGACTATAACGTTAGGGAGCTTAAAACAGTAGGTAAATAGAAAACATGACAGACTTCGAAGATCTCTCCAATAAAATTCCCGAACCAGATCCGTTGCCCGGACAATTATTTTCTGAAGTGATTAAGAATCCCCGAGCAGCTGAGCTAATTAAATCAATTCTCTCTGCAATATCAACACAAGTGATTACCAGAGGTGGTCGTTTGAGCATTATTGCCGACGGGCCAGAGCAAGGAATCACAGTCGAAGTTGATGGCAAAATATTTAGAATAAATCCTGGCAACTCAGCTGACCCTGAAGAGGCAGCTATACAGCTGCAAGAGCACAGACTCATTGCAAAAAGAGAGATGGTCGATCCAATCGCAGTCAATATGACAGCATTACGGAACCTACTAATTACTGATAGTAAGTTAAAAGGTCGGTAATACTCCGCTCACACCACTCGCGGTTCGCATTACTTAGAAAACATCCCGTCCACATGCACGGCATCGAATCCCTCGGCTCTTAAAAAAGACGTAGCCAAAGAAGCTCTCTTCCCTGAAGCGCAGTGCACAAACAATTTCTTCTCTTTAGGAAGATTTTTTAGGTGCGATCTTAAACGCGTATACGGAGCCAAATATGCTCCGTCTATGTGGGCATTATTATATTCAGATGTATTTCTAACATCGACTATCAATCCCTCAGAGGCCGCGCCCTTTTTATCAAAACTCTGGAACATAATTTTTGGTTGAGATTCATTCAGCAAACCTTTTTCCTGTAGCTCTGACACTGAAATCCAGCCCACTATCAAATCGAATCCAATCCGATACAATAGGGTTGCAGATTCTCTAAAACATCTTTCATCCTCTGACACTACAATAATGGAATCACTTTCGTCCAAAAAAGAACCTGCAGCATTCACAAAAAAAGATGTGCCTAACGGGGCGTGGATAGACCTTCTATAGTGACTTTTCTCAAAAGCATCTTTGCTACTGCGAGTATCGACCACTTTCATATTATGCTCAGCGGCAAACTCTTGGAACTCAGCTATTGACAGGTGTTTTGCAGCCGCCACACCACCAGTCACTCTAGCACCATCCCTATTTAATCTCTTCATGGTCGAGAAATATCCTGGAGGATCTACTTGCCCATTAACAATATCCTTAACGAAAGCTCCACCATCCGATATCGCTAACTTTAGTGCAGGATTAAATTTTCTTTCATATCCAAGTGTGGTCATTGGAATAGCTCCCAGCGCTTTACCACACGCACTTCCAGCCCCGTGACCAGGCAATACCTGAAGATAATCCCCAAACCGGCCGAGCTTATCTGCTAAGCTTGCCCTCAACGTCCGTGCAGAGGGCTCCATATTGTTCTTTAGTCCAGCGGCTGACTCCAAAAGATCTGGGCGCCCAACGTCTCCGACAAACAGGAAATCCCCTGATGCTAAAGCTAACGGCTCATTAGCACCGCCGCCAATGTCGGTTATCAAAAAACAGATGTGCTCTGGAGTATGTCCGGGAGTATGAATCGCTTTAATAACAATATTTCCGACTTTAAATTCATCCCCGTCTTTAAGATATGTAGTATTTGCTCGGCCCTCGCTCCATTTGTAACTCCAATCAGCACCGCCTTCACCTGAAAGATATAGGTGGACAGCAGGATCAGCTCCAAACTCTCTAGCACCACTCAAAAAGTCAGCATGAATATGAGTCTCTGAAACTGCCTTAATCTTTAATCCATTCTGCTGCGCTATATCTTTGTACTGAGCAATGTCGCGTTCAGGATCAATCACTAAGGCCTCACCAGTTCTTTGACATCCGATTATGTAGGCATACTGAGCCAAAACTGGATCAAATATTTGTCTAAGAAACATAAAATATCCCCAATAAAAGTTTCAAACTAACCACAGCAAGATTTAGTTGTGGCGCAAGCCTTAGGATTATTCCAAGGCATGCGAGCGAGCACCATCGCCATACCGCAAGTGTCAGTGATACCAGCAAACATTAGCCCTGCGCCTATAAATCCACTGAGCCAAATCCATACTGGATTTACAGCATAAGAAAGAACAGCCCCTAAGAGTGCCAAGAATCCGGCGGCAATTCTAACCTGTCTTTCTAAAGATATTGTTTTCTGCCCTAAGTTCACCGGCAATCCTGCTGACTGCCAGGCCGTGATTCCGCCATCCATTACTTTGACGTTAGGTATCCCAGCCGCAGACAGTTTATCGGCAGCCTGTCGAGCTCGTCCGCCCGAACGACAGATCACAACGCACCCTTTATCGCCCGCCAATTTTTTTATCTCTTCTGTGTTTAGGTCTTGAAGCGGACGGAGCACCGAACCCACCATGTGAGCCTCCTGGTATTCAGCGGGAGTGCGAACGTCTAGCATTAACTGACCGTGGCATGCCTGTGCTTCTTGACATGAAATGACTGAGAAATTTTGGCTCATATATACTCCGTAATATTGAGACAGACGGAGTATACCTCTGCTTAAGTATAATAAAAAGATTTTTAAGAAATCTCTTGCCCAGGCTGATTATAATTGACTCTTTAGACCCGACCAAAAAAGCCGCCCACTTGATATAAAGCTCTTAATGATTCCATAGACGCGCTTTTAATATGATTATCTGTCACGCGCGGCAGTTTTATTTTAGCTGACTCCACGACGTAATCAGACGATATTTCAGGACTGATACCCGCCGAAACAGCATTTGCCCAAGATCGTTCCAAACTACTTTCCGGTGAATCGGTGTGATTGCCGTGGCCAATTTTAAGAGTACTAGCCAGGTTGGCACTTTGATAAGTAACAGAGATATCATTACTCCAGCTCCACATTCCGCCACTTTTTACTTCAAATCCTATCTCTGAAATAACCTTATTAACGGCGTAATCATGAACTCTTTGTGCGACCTGCTTAGCTAAATCCTCTGGCAACAATTCGAAATCATCTGCCGTGGAAGTTTTAGCGATAAACTGAATTTTCTCATCGCTATATCTTCTGAAATTAGGTGCCAACTCTCGCAGATCTCCGTAATTGAACCTCCCTGTTTTAAATCGAGTCTCATTACCATGCGACTCTAATAAATTTTGCTGATCAGGCGAGCCTGCGAGCACGACTTGCGCCTTTGGAAAAATCATTCTGTCGCCTGGGGCGATACTCCACCATGTGTCTACAGTATTTAACATAGTCGGCTTACCGTTCACCTCCATGACTGAAGCGAAAGGAGAAATAATAGTGCAAAGGGCGCCGTCCCAGTTGCCAAATGCATGCGATGAGACTTTGTGATTAAGCGCAGTATGCACCGTATTCCGGAGAAATTTGCCAGAAGTTGCATCATGTGTTGTCTTCACTAACGCATCTCCCTCTGCATTTATCTGAGGCCGATAAGAGGTAGTGTGTACACAAACTAGATCCTCAACTTTTAACTCCCCGACATGCTCTCGACGCAAAGGAATATTAGTTTCGGCCGAGCTTCGCATCTGCATCAACGAGTCATATTTCGACTCCAGGGCCGCCTTCGCTTGCAAATCTCCATTTAATGCTAAAACCATCAACATCTCAGCATGTGGAATCTCAAGCACACGCACACTTAAATCCTCATTTCTCAACCTCAAAGAACCGTCATCTGAGATTACATTTGCAGCAATAAGTGTATCAATTAATTTTTGGCTTCTATCAGAGGTAATTCCGGCCGAGAGCTCACCCAACATCTCTCGCACATCTTGATTGTCGGGCTTCAGAATGAGCGCTGCCTCAAGCACGCCTTTCAAAGTTTTACTAACTGAAATTTCAACTTTGTTAGGTGTTGCGATATCAAACCTCTCAAGGTTTAACTTATCATCTTGTTTCAGAAGCCAGTTAGGGGAATCTCCGAGCGTGACTCTAATAACATCAGCATCACCACTTAGTGCGACCTTCTCCTCTCTTCCTCTAAAAAACAAAGAGACGGATTCCGAAATTTGATAGACTCTACGAGGAAACATATCCTCATCGTATGACCGGGTGGACTGCTCTATTAAGGCGGTAGTTTTTACGTGAGGATCTTCACTCCTCGGCGAGATATTTGATTCTATGCCAGTCATGCAAATGTTATGGTCGATTAGCCTCCCTAAGCAGCATCCCTCCCCGCCGTTGAATAGGAATTAAACATCGGGGTTTCAAGGACTTAGGCTGACGCTTAAACGCCCGGAAGGACTAGGCGAATAATCTAAACAAATTATGCCCAGTATTTTTGAGGACACGCTGCTAAACTTCCTTTAGCGTAGCTCAACTTTAATACCTACAGGAGTAATGGTAACACTCTTATTCCATAAGTTTTTCTCTAAAAAATAATCAGACACTAGAGGCCCAGCCTCTACCAAAACCTCCATAACTCCGTGCTGCCCTAGAAACTGAAGAGCTTCTTCCGGCGAGCTGCTTCTGTGGTATTTAAACCCACTACCTTCTCGCTCTAAAATCCAAGATGACGGAACTCTGCCTCTTCTGTCTAAGACAACCAGCCACCTAGTTTTATCTGGGTGATCATTTACATGCCGCACAGTAAACTCTGGCAGATCTGCCAACACCGTTCCGCTACCAGTCAAAATACCATCGGACTGCTTTCGTAGTTCATGTGCAAACTTCAATGCCTCAGGACTAGAGAAAGTTT
>CAZWGK010000058.1:0-7284 GCA_964633685.1 uncultured Bdellovibrionales bacterium
AAATCTTTTGGTGCAAGTCCTGCTTCCTCTGCGTAAATACAGGCGTGAGAGAGTGATCGTATATTATGTGACGCAAAAGCCGGAAAGATCAGCTTGTGATTATCAATCAATTTGCGGCTCATGGCTTCGTAGTTTGCGTCTGAAGATTCTTTATTTTTGAAGAGCGGACATGGCCAATTGTTTTGCTCGCATGAGATCGTCTCGTGATCCCAATAAGCACCTTTCACCAAGCGCACTGCAATCGGATTTCCCCGTCTACGAGAAAACTCTAGTAGATCATCAATTATTCCGTTAGCGGCTGTTGAGTAGGCTTGCACTACAATTCCAGGGTAGGGGAAGGATCTAAACTCAGGTGAGCCAAATACGTTCTTGTATGTTTTGTAGATTATCTCATTGTTCCCCGAGTCCTCTGCATCAACATAAATTGAGGCGTTTACTTCTCTGGCTTTTCGAACTATCCGACTTAATCTCTCGCTTAAAACTTCAACGCTCTTTTCAACGTTTAGAGGGCCACACTGAGAGTAGAGAGCAGTTAATTTCACCGAGATGCATAGCGGAGTGGTCTCGCCGGGGTGTCCTTCAATAATCGGCTTGGCTTCAGGCCAATGGTGGATTCTTCTGCCTAAAACGGTGAGGGCCTCCATATATCGCTCAAGATATGCCTCTGCTTCTTTTTCGCTTAGGCAGTACTCACCTAAGAGATCGGCAGTGAAAGCAATCTTCTGGCGCCGGAGATTTTTTAGTGGATCCTCCGCCGATTGTGGATCTCTGCCAGCGATAAACTGGGTGGCCATCTGACCGACTCCGAATTTTGCACCCATGGTTGTTAAGAAAGCTCGTGGGGAATAGGGGCTCACTGAGGTTGCCCAGTGGAAGAGCGCTCCCATCTCTTTGGTTACGGGGCTAAGGTACTCAGATAGATGTTTTGCAACCGAGGCGCTGCTTCTTAGGGTCGGCAATACATCGACAAAACGAAACATGTTAACTTTGAGTTCTGGATTTTTCATCGACCACTCCATCATGGTGGCAGACCAGAATTTTTTATTTAGAATTGATGGTTTGTGGCGGTTGATTTTTGTGAAAATATCTCTGCCTAGCTCTATTGTTTTTTGATTAACTGAATTCATTCCCGGGGTTTCCTCAACTTCAAACTTCCAAGCTGTGTTATCCATAAAGTCCTAATTAAAAGTTAATCTTGCAAGCACTCGACCGGCCTCAATTACATCGCCCTCTTTGACCGAGATTTCTGCAACGACTCCAGCTAGCGGTGCTTTTAGCGGGTGTTCCATCTTCATGCTTTCAAGAACGATAACA
This sequence comes from uncultured Bdellovibrionales bacterium, assembly GCA_964633685.1. Lineage (GTDB taxonomy): Bacteria > Bdellovibrionota_C > UBA2361 > UBA2361 > J135 > JAWXBT01. Next base: position 1,315 of record CAZWGK010000058.1, read on the forward strand.
GAATCTCCCTCGGCCAAAGCTCCGCCAATTGCGGCCTTCACGGCTACAACTTTACCAGGGAAGGGTGCTTTAATCTCGTTTGAAACAGCGCTTTGTTCCCGGTGAGATTTAAGTTTTGGAAAGTGTTCAGCAATTTCAAATACTCCCAGGTGAGTCCCTATAAAACTCCTTCCCGAGGCAGAGTACGGACGACAGCCGTGGTGACGCCCGTCCAGTAAATAAGAGAGGCTGCCCGAAGGAGTCATCGAGATGCGCCCGATACTCCACAGGGTTTCTCCTGATTCTGATAACACCAGAAAATTGTTGTTGCCGATACTCTCTAGTCCGAACGAGATGTCGGTATCGTTAACAGTGGCAGTATTTTTAGTTCGTCCAGAGTGGAGTCTCCAGTTAACAGCTGTTGACCAGATATTCGGTTGGTTGGAATTCTCTCTTAATCGGGAGCAGAGTACATGGAGTGCTGCGGCTAAGGACTTTTCTTTCAGTTGCAACTCGGCTGAGGGAATTAAGCTCTCTGCGGCATTTACATGGAATGAAGCTGAGCCAAATTCGACTGAGTCGAGGATCTTTAAAAGATAAGGAATGTTGGTCCGTATACCTAAAATATGGAAGTTTTTTAGGGCATCCCTGCATTTTTGTAGGGCCTCTGCTCGGCTTGAGCCATGTGCAATTACCTTTGCAATAAGGGAATCATAATAGTGGGTGACCGAATCTCCACTTCCAAATCCCGCATCGATTCTTACGTTCAAACTATTTACAACTTCATCGGTATTCATCTGCAGGATTTTACCTGTAGATGTCATAAAGTTATTTTCGGGCGACTCGGCGCAGATTCGGGCTTCAATTGAATAGCCTGAGGTTTCTGGAGTTGAAGGCACCAGCTCGTTAATTTTAGCTCCCGCTGCCACTTTTATTTGCAGTTCAACTAAATCGAGTCCAGTAACTAATTCGGTGGCAGGGTGTTCAACCTGAAGGCGGCTATTGACCTCTAAGAAATAAAACTTGCCATCGGGCGCCAAAAGGAACTCGGCTGTGCCTGCACCGACATATCCAGAGCCCTTGCAGAGAGCTACCGCAGTTTTGAGGATTTCAGCGCGAGTGGTTTCAGGAACAAAGAAAGACGGAGCCTCTTCGAGCACTTTTTGGTGTCTTCTTTGAGCGGTACAATCTCTATCAGATAAATGAATTGCTCCGCCATGAGTATCGCCAAACATTTGGACCTCAATATGGCGGCCGTTTTCTATCAACTTTTCAACAAATATGCGGCCATCTTTGAAGAATGTTTCAGCTTCTCTTTTGGCTCCTTTAATGGCTTCTGGAAGATCTTTCTCTGAGTACACTTTTCGCATGCCACGGCCTCCGCCCCCAGCGGCGGCTTTGATTAGGATAGGTAGTCCGTTGGTTTTTATAAAATCGGAGATCTTTGATTCATCTTCAATTCCAGGAATCAGAGGAGCCTGGCACTTGAGGGCGAATTCCTTGGCTTTAACCTTATCTCCCATTAATTCTATGGTGTCTGGTTTTGGTCCGATGAATGTGCGAGCAAATTCAGCGTTCTCAGAAAGGAATCCGTATCCTGGGTGCACAGCCTGTGCGCCAGTGCTCTGGCACGCCTTAACTATCTTTTCGATATTCAAATAGGAGTCTTTGGCTTCGGAGCCGCCCAGGTGGTATCTTTCATCAGCCATTCGAGTGTGGATAGCTGAGGCGTCGGCGTCTGAGTAGACAGCGACGGTTTTAATTCCTAGCTTTTTACATGTTCTGATAATTCGGCATGCTATCTCGCCGCGATTGGCGATCAATATTTTTGAAAACATACACTACATCCTAAAGACGCCGTATTTAACCGGTTGAATTGGAGCGTTCTGAGTTACAGCTAATGAGAGGGCTAAAGTTGTTCGAGTTTGAGCAGGATCAATTACCCCATCGTCCCATAATCTAGCTGAAGAGTAGTAGGGGCTGGCTTGTAGGTTATAGCTGGCCTCAATCTCTGAACGGTATTTCTCACGCTCAGCAACTGCCCAATCTTTCTTTTGGGCAGCATAACTTTCGCTGCGCACTTGTGTGAGAACTGAAGCGGCTTGCTCTGGTCCCATCACTGAGATGCGTGAGTTCGGCCACATGTAGAGCATGCGAGGTTGATAAGCTCGACCAGCCATGCCGTAGTTGCCTGCGCCGAAAGATCCTCCCATAATTAAGGTCAACTTGGGAACAGTTGAGCAGGAGACTGCCGTCACCATCTTGGCTCCGTCTTTTGCAATTCCACCATGCTCGTATTTTTTACCTACCATGAAGCCGGCGATATTTTGGCAGAACAGTAGGGGCACCTGCCTCTGGTTGCAGAGCTCAATAAAGTGAGCGGCCTTCAGAGCACTTTCAGAAAATAGAATTCCGTCATTTGCGATAATGCCGACCCGATATCCCTCTATTTGAGCAAAGCCGCAGATAACAGTGGCGCCGTAATGATGTTTAAATTCATCTAACTCGCTGCCATCTAAGATACGTGCGAGAATTTCGCGCATCGGAAAGTGTTTTTTTCTATCAGCAGGAATTAGTCCATAAATCTCGGTTGGATCATATAGCGGATCTCTGGGGGTTTCTCGTGCTGGCCCGAATCGCTCTTTTGATTTTGCGATACTATTTACAACTGTTCGGCAAATGCGAATTGCATCAGAATCGTCATCAGCCATGTAATCAGTTACGCCTGATATTTGGCAATGAACTGCGGCGCCACCAAGCTCCTCTGCCGTTACATCTTCGCCAGTGGCTGCTTTAACTAGAGGAGGCCCTCCTAAAAATATCGTGCCTTGCTCTCTTACGATGATGGACACATCACTCATGGCAGGTACATATGCTCCACCTGCAGTGCAGGATCCCATCACAACTGAAATCTGGGGAATACCTTTTGAGCTCATCTGAGCTTGATTATAGAATATGCGACCGAAGTGATCTCGATCTGGGAATACCTGGTCTTGAAGTGGCAGAAAGGCTCCTCCTGAATCGACCATGTAGATGCAGGGAAGATTGTTTTCAAGGGCGATCTCTTGAGCACGCAGATGTTTTTTTACAGTCATCGGAAAGTAAGTTCCGCCCTTTACTGTGGCATCGTTGGCGACAATCATGCACTCAGTGCCGCTGATGCGTCCAACACCCGTGATAATTCCCGCGCCTGGTCTTACTCCCTCGTAAATTCCCATGCCTGCAAGGGCCCCAATCTCAAGAAATGGAGAGCCTGGGTCAATCAAGGTTTCAATACGATCTCTAGCTAAGAGTTTGCCGCGCTCTTTGTGTCGTTCGATAGATTTATCATTGGCGGGGTTAACAGCGGCGTTTATATTGGTGCGCCACTCATTAAGGGTCTCTCTGAATGTTTCGGAGTTCTTTTTAAACTCTTCGCTACTTGGGGAGATGTTTGAGCCTAACTTCACGACGCACCTCTTTAACGTTTACTTTTTTAAGGAATCTCTTATTTCTCTCAGCAGAACGATATCCTCTGGTGTAACTGGGGCTGCTGGAGGAGGAGTGGCCTCTTGGCGTCTAAGAGCATTGATTCCTTTCACCAGTAGGAATATGGCAAAAGCGACGATGGTGAAGTCTACTACTGTTTGTATAAATTGACCGTAGTTGAGAGTCACTGCGGCTGCATTGCCCTCCGCCTCTTTTAGGGTAACCTTGAGCCCAGAGAAGTTGACTCCCCCGATTATTAAGCCGAGAGGGGGCATGATAACATCAGCGACCACAGAGCTAACAATCTTACCGAAGGCACCACCAATGATGATACCAACGGCCATATCAACAACGTTTCCTTTTACCGCAAATTCTTTAAACTCTTTTACGATGCTCATGCCCGCTCCAAAATAAAAAATTTGAGTCATCTTAATAACATAACCCCATTAAACCTCAAATTTTTTACGTGCAGGTGCCAGGTTCCTTTTAGGGGCCGTTTTAGGGGGTGAAGAGGCGTGAGAGGAGGGCCTTCATGAGCCACTCCCGCTCCTCGGAATGCCGTTCAAGGGTGTGCATGATGCTCTCCTTATTGGAGCTCATAAGGGGGCTGGATCTTAGGGTAATGTCGGGATGAGCCCCGCATAAGATAATCTTACCCCGGCCCATCGGGACTTCAATAATTGCGGCGCTCTTGGTGTGTGTCCTGCTGTATCGGGCCAGAACCTTTACTCCAGGGAACTTATCGGCATCGACAAATTCGCATCCACCGTCAAAGTATACCCTAGTTATATCGAACGCCCCTGGGAGGGAAGATTTCAAATCCGCGGTAATTTCTAGATCCACCACTCGTCCCCCCTCATCGCTGCCGTAGTGATAAGGACCAAAAACAGGACCACGAGCTATGCCCGGGAATGCTACAAGCTCCCTCGTGCCTGACACCTCTAGTGGCCCGCCCATGTCAAACTCTACTTTTTGAGATAGATAGTAAGCCCCTGCGCAAAAAGCTAAGACTTTGCCGCCACCCATAATGTACTCTTTAATCGCCTGGTTCCTGGATCCTTTTAAGTCGGCTACGTAAGGTTTGTCAGCTCCGCCTGGAATTATTAGGAGCGATGTCTTGAACAATACCGCTTTATTATCAAAATAATCAGGACCCACAATTTGTGTATTAACTTTAAGATCTGAGTGCGTGAATAACTCTAATAAGCCAGGAGGTATTTCTTTTTTTGATCGCTCGCTCACGCCAGCGCCGCCGTAAATAATAGTGTTGCTAAGATCTATTTTTGGCTCGATGCGGTTCATAGTGATTCCTTGATTATCTCTAACTGGAAAGCTCTCTTTTGAAAACGAATCATTCAAGCTGCAACCTGCGGCTGTTAAAAAAGTTAAAGCGATTGCTTTGCCATCTAATTTCAACACCGCTCAATCTCGTGGATTAAATCTTTAAAAGATTTTTTTAATAAACTCTCTGTATCGCGCACTATTTTAATCTGATCGTCGTTGATTATTTTGCTTGCGATAGCCTCGCCCAGTTCATCTTCGTCAAGCACTGAGAAATCTCCTTTGGGAGAAATCCAGAAATCAAGGACTAAGTCCCGCCACTCAATTTTCGTAGGAGTGATTACGATATTCTCGGCGGCATCAATTCTGTATCCATGTAATTTGCCCTGAAGGGAGGATAGTTTGTAGACCACGTAGTTTCGATCTGACCAGAAAAAGGCTCGAGTAATTATTGTCTCGGCTGGTAAGTATGCTGGCCCATCTTGGTAGGGGGTAGTTCGGTGCCAGGTGTGTTTTAAAATAGCCTGGGAGCCTGTAACCTTTTCTATTTCACATTCAAACTCAATAGATTCCTTGCCAAGTCTGTGTTTTATCTCGATTATTTTAGCCAAGACCGACATAAGATCCAAATAAAAGGAATCAGTGAAAATCACTTATATTATTTTTTAACTCAGCCGACAGTACTAAGGGCAGTTAATAAATAATTCGATAACCCCTCGTATTTACACTGGGAGTTAATTTAAGGGAAGCTTTATGGCGAAGAATTCATTTGGCGTACGTGGCAAACTCCTGTTTTCCAATCTCGTATGTTTTGCAATCCTTTTTGGTTGGGGTTGGTACAATATCTCGGCCTCCAAGGAGACTCTTCAAGTTGCTAAGCTAACGAAAGATTCTAGCATCATAAAATTTGAATTAGTGAACTACATGAGGCTTGCGGCCTCTCAAGTTCAGCAATGGGTTACGGATGGTGCGCTTGTAAGCTTGGCAGGGGATGCTGCTGATGGCGTTGATAGCTTAAAGGAAGCCGAAGAGTATGCAACCGGTTTTTACGGAGCCATTGAGAAATTTCAAGCTCTTGAGAATGTAACTCCAGAGGAGCGAGAGGCTCTCTCTACTATTTCCAAGAAAATGGACAAGATGAATGAGATCGGCAAGCAGATGGTAGCAGCTTATGGCCGTTCGGGAAGTGAAGGCAACCGAGTGATGCAGATTTTTGATGAAGCCTCAGATGAAACAATCGAT
>CAZWGK010000058.1:7294-12842 GCA_964633685.1 uncultured Bdellovibrionales bacterium
AGCCTCAAGCCTTTGGTAGAAAAGGAGAGATCTATCATGTTTGGTGACATGGATGGACTCATTGGTTTGGCCTCAGGCGCTAAAGATTTTAATCTTGCAGGGTTGATCTTTTTATCTGCTGTGATGTTCGTATTGGGCTGGTTCGTAGCAAGTTCCATCGTCGGGCCAATAACAAGTGTCATTAACCATCTTAAGTCTGGAGCCCATGAGCTCGAGGCAGCCTCTAACCAGGTGGCTTCTAGTGGTCAGGCGCTAGCTCAAGGTGCTTCAGAGCAGGCGGCCTCTATTGAGGAGACCACTGCTGCAGTTGCCCAGATCAGCGATATGGCGTCTAACAACTCGAAGAGCGCCCAAGATGCAAACGAAATTACCAACAAAGTTCAAGATACCGCTCAGAGTGGTTTTGATCAGATGCAAGAGATGGTTAGTGCAATCATTGCAATCAAAGCCGCAGCTGAGGAGACTGCTGATATTATCAAGACCATCGATGATATCGCATTCCAGACCAACTTATTGGCTTTGAATGCCGCTGTTGAGGCTGCTAGAGCTGGTGATGCTGGAAAGGGCTTTGCTGTAGTTGCCGAAGAGGTTAGAAGCTTAGCTCAGAGAAGTGCTACTGCTGCTAAAGATACTGCAGATAAGATTCGCCGATCTAAAGAGCTTGCAGAGAATGGTGTGCGAGTAAGCCGCGATGTTGAGCGTTACTTGGCAGAGATTCAGAGCAGCTCTAAAGATGCTTTTGAAATTGTGTTTAGAATCGCATCCGCTAGCAAGGATCAATCCGCTGGATTAGCCAGCTTAGGTACCTCGATGGATGAACTTGATAAGGTCACTCAGACAAACGCTGCTTCAGCCGAGGAATCAGCTGCTGCCGCCGCTGATTTGTCTAAGCAAACTGACTCGCTCAAGAAAGTTATCGCTGAACTTACTGGATTAGTATATGGATCCGCTCAGGACGGAGTAGACTATAAGCCAATAGCAAAGGCTCGTCTGGCTTCAGGGAACCCAAGAGCAAATGGAGAAGATCGAGTGTCTTCCTTGGATCGCTCTGACTACGCCAACTTCTAATTGAAGTTGACGCTATTCATCCCGGAACTTTCCCGTCAAAAGGAAGTTCCGGGTTTTTTTTAGCATAGTTTGGTTTATCGGCATTAATGAGTGGGTGCCGTTTAAGGTGAGATGCTCCTGGGCGCCCTCTACCTTTGTTTCTTCCACCTCGACGATGCCATCATTTGGCCCCGTCAACACGAAGTAGTATCCACGATTTAGAATAATTTTCCCGGCAATAATCCCCACCTCTGGAGTTGAGGGCAGGCTCGCCATCTTCAAGTTGCACACCTCTCTAAATGATGGTCCCAAGACTTTCGCTAGTAAGGGAATTTTAGCGACAGCTCTAGCGGTTCTAGATCCTTGGTGTGGTGGACCTAAATGCACTGCCCGTTTCATATTAAACTGCGAGCCATATTTCAGCGAGAAATCCCTAAGTACGATGCTGCCTAGTGAATGGGTTACGAAATAAAGCTCTGAATCCTTAAGGTTATGAGTGTTTATAAAATCGAATAGTCGCTCGGAGTGGTTTGCGATATCCTTAAAGAAAGAGTTGTAACCAAAGAGATAAGGCGTGAAACCGAACCTAGAGAGCCATTTGCCAGCCCACCACATAACAGACCTGTGTAGGAAAAGTCCGTGGATTAGAATGAGGGGTTTTGAGTCTTGGCTCATTCTGTTTAAATACCCAAATTACAACGAGGTGAGAAGTGCGTAAGAAGATTTTAATTTCAGGAGCGACCGGGCTAGTAGGGACAGCCTTACGCGACGTCCTGACAGGGGCTGGCTACGATTGTTATAGTTTAGTGCGAAGAGAGCCCAAGAATGCAAACGAGATTTTTTGGTCACCTGATCGAGGCTCGATAGGAGCTCTGCCAGCCGATATTTACGGAGTCGTAAATTTAGCAGGCGAGAATATTGCAGGTGGGTTGTGGACCATAGCGCGTAAGGACAGATTGTGGAGAAGTCGCTTGAATTCAACAGAGCTGTTGATAAAGACTTTCTCTAAAATGGCTAATCCTCCCAAAGTTTTCATATCTGCGTCGGGTGCTGGTTTCTATAAGGATTACGGTAGCAATGAAGTAGCAGAAGATGGGTTGGTAGGCGACGGATTCTTAGCGCACCTAGCATCGGCTTGGGAAGGTGCTGCCCAGAGGGGTGAGCCTCTAATAAGGGTAGTGCTGTTGAGGATTGGAATGGTCGTCACAAAAAAAGGTGGAGCACTCGCCAAGATGTTATTGCCCTTTAAGTTGGGCCTGGGCGGAGTTTTCGGATCTGGTTCGCAATATATGAGTTGGATTCATCTTGATGATCTAGTCCGAATTATTAAATTCTCGATCGAGGAGGAATCTCTCCACGGGCCTATCAATGCTGTGGCGCCGAATCCAGTCACAAATCGCGAATTTACAAAAACCTTAGGTAAGGTTCTTAAGAGACCAACCGTTTTCGGGGTGCCGGCGTTTGCATTGAAATGGATTTTGGGTGGCTTGGCTGAGGAGCTTTTGTTGTTGAGTATTCGAGCTGTCCCCAAAAAATTAATTGAAAAAGGTTTCCGATTTAACTTCCCGAGATTGGAAGGTGCTTTTCGGGCCGAGATAAATTAATTTGCCTCGAGCCAGGCAACAGATATCGTTACCCCCTCACAGATACATGTTTTGATTCTTAAGTTATCAAGCGTGATATCGGGAAATTTTACGAGGTCAAGGCAGCTAAAGCCTGATGCGGTGGGTTGAAGTTCCGCGTCTTTAAATCCGAAGAATTGTTTTTTTAAGGGGTAGATTGTTTTAAAAATTGCCTCTTTTGCGGTGAAGATTGCTGTTAGTCTGTTGGCTGAATCAGACTCTTCGACCCACATCTGCTCTGAAGGGACTGTAATTTTTTTTAAAATATTGAGGTTTGGAAGATTCCTTTCGAGATCTATGCCCATGGACTGTATTCCAGGTGCGGTTGAGGCGATAGCAACTCCAATATCCGTTTTGTTTGAAAGAGACCCCTTAGCGCCTTTCGGCCAAACAGGGGAGCCATCTTCGGCTCGTAAAATCTCGGGTTCGACTCCTAGTTCGCGCAAAGCTTGTTTGGCGGCCATTCTTCCCAAAATGAAGGCATTGTGCCGTCCAGGGGACTTCACATTTTTAAGATATGATAGCTCGTTTGTGGTCAGGCAGGAGCTATTGCATGGCAATTCCGTGACCCCAATTTTGATCTCTGGGGGGAGTGTATTTTTTAGGATTAACTCTATTTTCGAGAGATCCGTCATTCGGTATAATACCCGCCTAAGGATTATTAATATTGAGATACTTGTACCATGGCATCGAAGTGGTTGGCAAAAAGTGAACCGTCAGTCTATTCGATTGATGATTTAAAGAGAGATAAAAAGACTCTCTGGACAGGGGTTCGCAATTTTCAGGCCCGTAATTTTTTGAGGGATGGATGGAAGTCTGGAGACCTAGTCCTGTTCTATCATTCTAATGCAGAAGAGACTGGAGTTGCAGGTGTTGCAAAGGTATCTAAAGCCGAGGTGGCAGACCCAACTCAGTTCGATAAAAAGAGTGAGTATTTTGATCCTAAGGCAAAAGAAGAGACTCCAACTTGGTTCTCACCAGAAGTGAGCTTTTTGAAGAAATTTGAGAGAGTCGTACTTCTAAGTGATCTTAAGTCTGAGAGGAAATTATCGGATATGGGTGTTCTGAGAAGAGGAAACAGATTGAGCGTGCAGCCAGTAACTGATGCCGAATTTCAGAAAATTTTAGAAATGGCAGGGGTGGAACTGTGAGCCGTGTCGTAATTAAAACCAATAAAGATATTGTGACCATGCGCAAAGCTTGTGCAGCTACCGCAAAAATTTTAGATGAAGTTGGTTCGATTGTAGCTCCGGGTGTGAGCACTCAAGAGATAGACGATTTCGTTGTTAGACGTACAAAAGAGCTTGGTGGAATCGCCGCGACCCTTGGGTATAAGGGTTATCCGAAATCGTGCTGCACTTCCCTAAACGAAGTTGTATGCCATGGTATCCCCAGCAAAGATGTCATCTTGAAAAAAGGCGATATTATTAACGTTGATTGCACCACCATAATTGAGGGATTCCACGGTGATTCTAGCCGTATGTTCTATGTTGGAGGGAAAGAGGAATGCTCCAAGCAAGCTCAACAATTAGTCGATTTTACTAAAGAGGCTCTATATGTTGGGATTTCCGCAGTGGCTCCGGGCAATCGCACCGGAGATATCGGTTATGCGATTCAACGATTTGTTGAGGCTTCAGGACGGAATTACGGAATTGTTAGAGAGTATACTGGGCACGGAATAGGCCGTGAGTTTCACGAGAACCCTCAGATTATGCATTTCGGTAAAAAAGGTATCGGATACGAGTTGCATCCTGGCATGACATTCACAATTGAGCCGATGTTGAATGCAGGCACAGCTTATACCGTTTTATCTAAAGATGACGGATGGACTGTTACTACCAAAGATGGCTCGCTTTCTGCGCAATGGGAGCACACAGTGCTTGTCACTCGAGATGGCTGTGAGGTTCTTACGCATAGCGATCTGTTTTAAACTTCTGAGGGTGACGATTGTAGATGCCCTCCGCCAATACTTTTGCTGCGAACCCGGTGATTTCCCAAGCCTTTTCAGGTAGCAAAAAAATGCAACAAATATGCAGATTCGAAGCATAACGATTATAGTTACTTTTTGAACCAAATTAGTGACTGATTTGTCCAGGTTAATTATATTGTTGAAAAGGTTTTTATGAGTAAGAAATTCGGGGCTTGGGTCATAGGGTCATTACTATTAGTTTTCTCTAACTCTGCTTCAGCAATTGTTGAATGCACAACCTTTATGGAATTCGATCCCGACAGTGATTTGGGAATGTTTACAACTAACGTGACCGTAACAAAGAAAGGTAAAGATACGCAAGCAGATTCCTCTATACCTGGCCCTGTCAAAGATCGAATCGGCGAGTTAAGGAAGGTTACTCAACGTCGAAGTGTTAGGGAAGCAGATCCTATAACCGGGCTCCCAGGAGAAAAAACAACCCATACACAGCTTGGATTTAAAAAACCAGGGGGTGATGAAGCTAGTCTAAGTATTTATTTCTCGAAGACCGAGGGGAGCCCACCGAAGTGTAACCTCAGTGTTGGTGGGAAAGTGGGTAACGCGGAGGTCAGTCATGATTCTAAAGATAAGAAGGGAGAGGGCACTAAAGATAAGCCATTTACACAGAAGGTCAATTTGAAAATGGTATCCAAAAACTCTCAAACTGGAGTAACTACCACTGAAACCGCTACTGGCCAAATAAAATATTGGGAGGATTGTAAAGAGACAGGAAACCCTGCCCCACCAGGTAATTTAGTTGATCAGCCTCAGGATGTGGAGGCGGGATTTTCCAATGGTTAATTTTCTCGATGTGAGAGAGTAGTTGGAACCTATTTGGGTTGCACTTAAGCTGGCCTAAAGATGACGGATGGACTGTTACTACCAAAGATGGCTCGCTTTCTGCGCAATG
>CAZWGK010000059.1:0-12751 GCA_964633685.1 uncultured Bdellovibrionales bacterium
GCTCGTGGTAAACTTTAAGTCTAGCCTCGATGACCTCTTTGGTATCATCGCTACGACCCGAGGCTTTGCCTCTTCCTAGCAGTCTCTCGACTAGAACATTCTCGGGTACATCCAACTCAATTATATGAGTCAAAGGAGCGCCCTGCTCTTTCAACATGTTGTCGAGTGCCTCTGCTTGAGCAGTTGTTCTTGGAAAGCCATCTAAAAGAAATCCGTTAGAGCAATCTGGTTTCGCAAAACGGGCCCTGATTACATCTATCACTAACGCATCTGGAACAAGCGCACCTGAATCCATGATGCTTTTTATTTTTTTCCCGAGCTCAGTCCCTTCTGCTACGGCTTTGCGCATGATATCGCCAGTTGAAATGTGAGGAATATTGAAATGTTTTGAAATGACCTCGGCCTGTGTTCCTTTGCCTGCACCGGGGGCGCCTAACAAAACAAGTCTTACACTCTTTGCCATCTCTCTATTCCGTATTCTTATCGCCTTAGCAACCGAGCTCTCGTGTGAGACATGGAACCGAGACCGCCTCTTTGTTTGGTTGTCTTGCCCATGAACTCTTCATAGTTTCTAGCAACGACATGAGATTCAATTTGAGAAACTGTATCTAGAATAACACCAACTGCGATTAATACCGCTGTTCCGCCGAAGATATAAGCAAAGCTCACCACTCCCAACTCTAGGTACACAAGTTGTGGGATAATACAAATTGCCACCATGTAAAGAGAGCCCCATAGAGTCAATCTATTTAGCACTCCGTAGAAGAAATCAGCAGTTTGCTTTCCAGGTCTCACAGTGGGAACGAATCCACCATTCTTTTTCAAATTCTCAGCTACATCTGGGGGATTGAAAATCATAGCTGTATAGAAATAGGCGAAGAATATTATCAATCCACCGAAAACTAGTGAGAAAACCCAGTTGCCTGGTTGAAGGAATCTTGAGTAATCAGCAGTTGACTCAAAGAACCCAATACCGGATGCAAGGGCTGTCATAAAAGCTGACGCAAAAATAGGAGGAATCACGCCCGCCATATTGATCTTTAGAGGCATGTACTGAGTCTGTGCCTGAGCTACCTGATTACCAACCATCCGACGAGGATACTGGACTGGAATTCTTCGATGAGAACGCTCAACAAATATAATTCCAGCGATTGTTAGAACGCACATTAGTAACACAATAATTACTGTAACTGGCGCTACTTCCTGGCTTCTAGCTAGAACTAAAGTCGACAGAAGAGTCTCTGGCATGCGAGCCACAATACCGGCGAAAACAACAACGCTGGTTCCGTTACCGATACCTCTTTCATTGATCTGCTCACCTAACCACATGATGAACGCTGTGCCTGACGCAAGAGTTAGAGCAGTAGTAATTCTAAACTGCCACCCTGGAGTTAGGACTACTCCTTGAGCTTCTAATCCCCATGCGATCATCATTCCTTGAAACAGAGCCAAGAAAACTGTGCCCTGTCTGGTGTATCTTGTAAGGATACGCTGCCCCTGCTCGCCGTCTTTCTTCAATCTCTCTAAGGCAGGGATACTCGCTGCAAGCAGTTGGACAATAATAGAAACTGAGATGTAGGGCATGATGCCGAGAGTAAAAATAGAGAACTGCTCAAGGGCACCACCAGAGAACATGTTCACGAGACCAAAAAGTGTTCCGTCTCCAGTGTTAAACATTCTCTTTAGAGCTTCGACATCGACTCCTGGGGTGGCAACGAACACGCCGAATCGATAAACGGCTAGCATACCTAGAGTGAAAAGAATTCTTTTACGAAGTTCTGGTATCCTACCTATTCCTTGTAGTCCTAGCGCCATGCAACCTATCCTCGCCGAAGGCTAAATTTGTGTGAGTATCTTACTAAAGGAATCACTGAGTTCAAGTGCAATGTGAAACCGCAGCTATTATAAAGCAGCGATCTCAACAGTTCCACCCAACTTCTCTACTGCAGCCTTAGCTCCAGCGGAGATAGCTTGAACCTTTAGTGTTAACTTTTTGGTTAATCCTGGGGAGGCTAGAACTTTAACTCCGATACCGAAGTTAGTGCCTTTAACCAGTCCGTGCTTCTTTAATGACTCGATATCTACTACGGAACCAGCCGCGAACACCTCAAGAGCGCCCAACTTAACTGTGTGGTAGTGATTCTTTCCTGTGACGGAAACATGAGATTTGAAGCCGATTTTTGGTAGTCTTCTGTAAAGAGGCATCTGACCACCTTCGAATCCTGGACGAATGCTTCCGCCAGAACGAGCTGTTTGACCTTTTCCACCTTTACCAGATGTCTTACCTGCACCAGATCCCTCACCGCGACCTACTCTACGTCGGTATTTTCTTGACCTTGGGGCTGGTTTTAACTTTGAAAGTTCCATGGTATCTCCTTGCCTTGATATTCTTACTTAGCGTCTTCTACTTTCACTAGATGACGAACGGTGTGAATCATTCCTTGTGTGGATGGATTCAACGCAAATGTCACCTTCTTTCCTACTCTTCCGAGACCCATAGCCTGAAGTTGCTTATCAACTTTGATAGCTCGGGAAGCGGCGCTTCTAATCTGGGTTACGGTTACTTTCTTTCCTGATGTCATAACGAATCACTCGATAAATTTTACTCGGAGTACTCTCTCTATTTAAGGGAGTACTCTCCGTCTTAAAAACTACGCAGTTTGATACCCTACTTCGTTTACAGGTACTCCACGACCTTTCGCTACTGTCTCAGGAGTTCTAAGTCTTAGAAGTCCCTCAAATGCAGCGGCCAATACGTTATTAGGATTGTTAGATCCGATAACCTTGGTTCTGATATCCTTGATTCCGGCGGCTTCGGCAACTGCTCTTACGGCAGCACCAGCGATAACACCAGTTCCTGGCTTACCAGGCAGTAATACCACTTTGGTTGGTCCAAACTTTCCGATTACATCGTGTGGAATTGTTGTGCCTTGAAGTGGAACCTTAACCATAGACTTCTTAGCTTGTTCTCCACCCTTGGTAATAGCTATTGGCACCTCACCTGATTTTCCAAGTCCGAAGCCTACGTGTCCAGCTCCATCTCCAGTAACTACTAGAGCTGTGAAACCGAAACGACGACCACCTTTTACTACTTTGGCAGTACGGTTGATGAAAACTACTGACTCCTTCATCTCAGCGCCTTGTGGGCACGGAACTCTGCGGGAGGTGAAGCTGCTCTTAAACGACATAGTCTGATTATCCTCTAACTAAAATTGTAATCCACCTTGACGAGCACCATCAGCCACAGCCTTAATTCTGCCGTGATAGAGGTTGCCGTTACGATCAAAAACTACCTTCTCTACTTTGTTAGCGACGGCACGTTTCGCAACCATCTCGCCTACTGCAATCGCAGCTCTAACGCTCTTGCTGCTCTTGGAATCGTTGTGAAGACCTTCGGCCTTTACAGAACCGACATTCTTCATCACCTCTGCTTCAAGAGTAGATGCACTAGCTAACACGGTGCCAGTCTCATCATTGATGATCTGCGCCGAGATATGCTTGCAGCTTCTGCTTACGCATAGACGCGGACGCCCTGCACTGCCGTGAATATTTTTTCTGATAGCGACCTTTCTTCTCTCACGAGGTGTTAGGTCGGATCTCTTTGCTCTAACAGTCATAAATCACCACTCAATTATTATTTCTTACCAGCCTTACCAGCCTTACGACGAACGTACTGTCCTACGATTCTGATACCCTTACCAAGGTATGGCTCAGGTGGACGAATTTTACGAACATTGGCTGCAAAATTTCCAAGAAGCTGTTTGTCAGAAGACTCCAGTATCACTGTTGTCTGCTTGTCTACTTTAGCTGCAATTCCTTGAGGAATTGGCATCAGCACCTCATGGGATAGACCTACAACTAGCTTCAGAGCATTCTTCTGAACAGCAGCGTTATAACCTACTCCTTGAAGCTCCAAGGTCTTTGTGAACACTTGGTTAACGCCACTCACCATATTCAAAATATTGGCGCGAGCACTTCCCCAGTTTGCTTTCACTTGAGAATCATTTGTATCCGAAGCTGTGAAGGTGATGTTGCTACCCTCAACTTTTGCAGTTACGCCTCTACCTAGAGTGTACTGCAGCTTCCCTTTTGGTCCCTGTATTGAGATTACATTACCAGCGACGCTTGCTTGAACGCCTTTTGGTAGCTCAACAGGTTTTTTTCCTACTCGTGACATGTTACTTCCTCTTAAATTTCTTAGAAGATTGTTGCCAATACTTCACCACCGATGCCCAACTTTCTCGCTTCGCGGTCGGTCATCACACCTTGAGAAGTAGACACAAGGCACACTCCCAATCCGGAGTTAACCTTAGGCAGCTTCTTCACTCTTGAGTAAATACGACGTCCTGGGGAGCTAATCCGCTTTAAGCTGGCGATTAGTGGCTCACCTTCTTCGTCATACTTCAAGAAAACTTTATATTCAGGGAATGTTCCTGTCTTCTCACTCTCAAAAGAGTCGATGTATCCCTCTTTTTTAAGAGTCTCAAGAACGGATTTACCCATCTTTGAAACAGGCACTACCACTGTACGGTGATATGCCCTCTGAGCGTTTCTGATCCTTGTTAAAAGATCTGCTAATGTATCATTTACCATATCGTCTCTCCCGAGCTTCCCTTGCCTACTACCAGCTTGCCTTGGTCAATCCAGGAATTAAACCCTGATGGGCAAACTTCCTGAGACACAAACGGCACAACATAAACTTACGAAATACAGAACGAGAACGTCCGCACTGCTGACAACGGGTGTAAGCCCGTGTTGCGAACTTTGGTTTCATCTGCTGCTTTAGTACTAGACACTTCTTGGCCACTCTTCATTCTCCTTAAAAATTATGCATTACCTGGCTTACGGAAAGGCAGCCCCATTTGAGTTAGAAGGGCTCTGCTCTCCTCGTCATTTTTTGCAGAGGTAACAAAAGTAATGTTCATTCCTCTATCGCGATCAATCTTATCGATATCGATTTCGGGGAACACAGATTGCTCTTTTAATCCCAAGGTGTAGTTACCACGACCATCGAATCCCTTAGTTGGGATACCTTTGAAGTCGCGTACACGAGGAAGAGCAACAGAGATAAAACGATCTAAGAACTCGTACATTCTCTTGCCGCGCAAAGTTACCATACAACCGATCGGAAGACCCTTTCTTAGTTTGTATGTTGCGATTGACTTCTTAGCGCGAGTAACAACTGCTTTCTGTCCGGAGATATTTGTTAGAGCGTACTCTGCGTACTCAATAACTTTTTGATTTCCGAGGGCCTCGCCCAATCCCATGTTCAAAACGATTCTCTTTAACTTAGGAATCTGCATAGCTGAACCGTATTGGAACTGTTTCTGCAGCTCTGGAACTACTTCCTTGTTGTAGAGTTCTTCTAGTCGTACCATAATGCTCTCTCTTGGTTTCTACCTAAAATCTACTTGCCTTCAATCTGAATAAATTTTCCACTCTCAGGATCGTTGTATCCACGAACCTTCTTGCCATCGGCAAGCTTTTGGAAAACTACTTTTACTCCGGCCTTAGCCTTATCGGAGTAGTACTGGACGTTTGACATATGAATTGGGGACTCCATAGGAGTTTTGCCACCCAATTTGTCTGGTCCTTGAGCCTTTCTATGGCGGGTTACCATGTTAAGACCCTCTACTACTACTCTATCTGAGCCAACAAAACGGAGAACCTTGCCGGTCTTACCTTTATTCTCGCGCTTCTTGCTGTTTCCACCTGCAAGAATGATAACGGTATCACCAACTTTGATGTCTCTTCTAACGCGCCTGCGGCCTGCTTTTAATTCATTTGCTTTCATCGCAATCTCTCTTCACCAAAAATTAACTACTAGAGAACCTCAGGAGCCAATGAAACGATCTTCATGAAATTCTTTGAACGGAGCTCACGAGCTACCGGTCCGAAGATACGTGTTCCAACTGGCTCATCCTGGGCGTTCAGAAGAACTGCACTGTTCTCGTCGAAGCGGATGTATGAACCATCGCTTCTCTTTACCTGCTTAGAGGTTCTGACAATCACGGCCTTGTGAACCGATCCCTTCTTTACCTTGGAGTTCGGAATAGCATCTTTAACTGCTACTACGATTACATCTCCGATTGTCGCATAACGACGACGAGAACCGCCCAACACCTTAACGCACTGGACTTTTCTGGCACCGGAGTTATCTGCAACTTCCAAAAGTGATTTTAACTGAATCATAATCCGTTCTCTCTACTTCATTCTTACATGAGTTGTGTTGGATCTTCTGTAATAACAGCTTTCTCAACTATCTCGATTACCTTCCAACGCTTTGTACGGCTTAGTGGACGGCTCTCCATAATTTTTACAGTGTCACCCATTCCGCATTCATTCTTCTCATCATGAGCTACGAATTTTCTGGTACGGGTCACATACTTTCCGTAAAGTGGGTGGGCTTTCTTTGTTGTTACACCAACCACGACGGTCTTATCCATCTTGTTGCTAAGGATGACACCTTCTTGAACTTTTTGTGTCCCACGCTCGTCTGTTTTGTTTTGAATCATATCTTCTTCCTCAAAATTTTAAGCAGTTCTTAGGCTTTTCCCTTGGCTGCTCTTGCCTGAGTTAGAAGAGTGTTAATTCTTGCTATCTCACGGCGGATTTGGCTCAATCTGTGAGTCTGCTTCAACTGACCAGTGGTCTTTTGGAAGCGGAGCTTCATCATCTCTTCAGCCAACTTAACACCCCTGCTCTTTAGTTCTTGAGCAGAGAGAGCTTTTAGGTCTTTCATTAAATTTGTCGACTTCATATATCCTCTATTAGAGCAGACCTTCACTTCTGCTGATTATCTCTGACTTAACTGGTAGCTTAGCAGCCGCAGACGACAGAGCTTCCATCGCTGTTTCCTTAGTTACACCAGTCAATTCAAATAAAATTCTTCCGGCGCGGACATTGGCAACCCATTTATCTGGAGCACCTTTACCGCTACCCATTCTTACCTCGGCAGGCTTGGATGTTAGTGGCTTGTCTGGGAATACTCGGATCCACATCTTACCACCCTTCTTCATGCCTCTCGAAACTGCGATACGACCTGCCTCGATCTGACGGTTTGTAACCCATCCAGCTTCTAAAGCTCTCAGACCAAAATCACCGAAATCTAATTCGGTGGCTCTGTTCTCGGCTCCACGCAGATTGCGTATTCGCTTCATCTGCTTACGGTATTTTGTTCGTTTTGGGGTCAGCATATATCTCTCTCTAAATCGTTCTCTCTATCTCTAACTCACTTCCAATCAGAGCTGCATTGCCTCTACTGGAACGTCCTGACCTTCAGTGAACTTCTCGCCCTTGAAGATCCAAACTTTGATTCCGATTACTCCGTATGTGGTTGCAGCCTCAGACAAAGCATAATCGATATCAGCTCTTAGAGTGTGAGAAGGAACTCTTCCCTCACGGAAGGTTTCGCAACGAGCAATTTCAGCTCCATTGAGACGGCCAGAAACTCTGACCTTCACACCTTCGGCTCCCATTCTCATGCAACGTGACATCGCGTCTTTAACAGCACGGCGATAGTTAATACGTCGCTCGATTTGGAAACCAATATTCTCACCTACTAATTTTGAGTCAAGATCTGGCTTCCTAACCTCGATGATGTTCAGACCAACATCACGCTTTACCAAATTCTTGAGATCTCTTCTTAGATCCTCAATATCTTTACCTTTTTTACCGATCACGAGACCTGGCTTCGCGCTGAAGATATTGATCTTCACTCTTGAAGCGGCGCGCTCAATCTCGACTCTCGCAATACCGGCGGCTTTTAGGCGCTCAGTGATGTACTTACGAATCTTGACATCTTCACCGATGTAACGAGCAAACTCTCTGCTGCCAAACCAGCGAGAACGCCATCCTTCAGTGATACCAATTCTTAACCCGGTTGGACTTATCTTTTGTCCCATGAATCAATCCTCTAGTTTATTTCTGGTCCAATAAAATTGTGATGTGAGCGGCACGCTTACGAACAGGATTAGCCCGTCCATGAGCAGCTGGCATATACCTCATCATGATGGGGCCGTCTGTTACGGAACCACCTGTTACCCACAAATTATCAACGTCAGCACCTTGTCTCTCTTTTGCATTCGAGATGGCGGACTTTAATAGCTTCGCTACGATGGCTGAGCCTTTACGAGTATTGAACTGGAGCGTTTGTAGCGCCTGCTCAACTTGTTGGCCCTTCACCATATCTAATGATAGACGAAGCTTACGTGGGGAGATTCTCACATTCCGGAGAGTAGCCGAAGCTAGGCCTCCGTCTTTGTTCTCGCGTGGACTCAGCTTTTTAGCTGGAGCGCCCGCTTTACCTGCCCCACTGATTGAATGTCTAATTCTTTTTTTATTTGCCATGGTCAATTACCACTTAACATTTAAATAGCCACTACTTGGCCGCTGGAGCCGCCGGAGCAGCTGCGACGCTTCGAGCGTGAGCAACGAATGTTCTTGTTGCTGCAAACTCACCAAGTTTATGACCAACCATATTCTCAGTTACGAAAACTGGGATAAATTTACGACCATTGTGAACCGCAAATGTCATTCCGATCATCTCAGGAATGATGGTTGAACGACGTGACCAAGTTTTAATTGGGGTTTTTAAAGCGCCACTCTTTGCGCGCTCTACCCATTTCATTAAACTTGGTTCAACAAATGGTCCTTTTTTGACTGAACGAGTCATCGCTCTCTCCCTATCTCAAACTAAACTGACTTTTTACGGTGACGGCTTTGAACAATAAACTTATCAGTACGTTTATTAGCTCTGGTCTTCAGACCCTTAGTCAACAATCCAGTTGGTGAACATGGATGACGACCACCCTTACTCTTACCTTCACCACCACCCATTGGATGGTCAACTGGGTTCTTAGTAACACCTCTGTTATGAGGTCTAATACCTAACCAGCGACTTCTTCCGGCTTTACCGATCTTTCGGTTTTGGTGATCAGGATTGCTTACAACACCAATTGTTGCGAAGCACTCAAGTAATACTTTACGAACTTCACCGGATGGTAGGAGGATCTGAGCATACTCACCCTCTTTCGCTCTTAACTGAGCAGAGGTACCAGCAGAGCGGATCAATTGTCCACCTGCACCACGGTGCATCTCGATGTTATGAATTACTGTACCTGTTGGAATACTCTTTAGAGGAAGAGCATTTCCTGGCTTGATATCAGCATTCTCGCCTGTCAAAACTGCTTGGCCTACAACTAATCCTTGTGGAGCGATAATGTAACGCTTCTCACCATCTGCGTAGGACAACAATGCAATACGGGCGGATCTATTTGGATCGTACTCTACCGATATCACCTTGGCTGGAATATTCAGCTTGTCGTGACGACGGAAATCGATCTTACGGTAACGGCGCTTGTGTCCGCCACCGATGTTGATATTTGTTGTGCGACCCTGATTGTTACGACCACCGGAACGACTCTTTGAACTGAGCAAAGATTTCTCTGGAGCAACCTTGCTCAGCATGCTGAAATCGCTGCCGTCATAAGCACGACGAGATGGAGTAAATGGGTTGTAATTCTTAAGAGCCATAATTTTTACAATCCTTCAACAACGCTGATATTTTGTCCTTCAGCTAATGTTACGTATGCCTTTTTAAAGTTCGACTTCTTAGCCATTCCACGGACGGTTCTCTTTGTTTTGCCCATGATGTTAACGGTGTTAACAGACTGGACTTTAACATTGAATACCCTCTCGATAGCCTGACGGATATCTGTCTTGCTGGCTGTACATGGAACACGGAAAACCACTCTATTACCAGCTTCGCCGAATCGTGTTGATTTCTCGGTTATCACTGGCTCAAGTAGCAGACTGTAATCCTTGCTTCCTGCTAATGTGCGTGCCTTTGTGTTTGCCATAAATTATCTCCTGGTCCCCTAATTATTCCTCAGAATTTCCGAGGCCGCGGGACTCAATTCCCTTCACAGCATCACTCGCAACAACAACATATTTTGCCTTCATGATGTCGTATACGTTGATACCGCCAACTGGAATTAAATTCACACGAGCGATGTTTTTGATAGCATTCACGGTCTTCTCAGAAGCTTTATCTGCGAAAACTTTATCGCTCAGAACTACCAATACGTTTCCGCTTACGCCGATATTTTTCAGCATAGCAGCCATACCCTTTGTCTTACCGTCGGTCGACTGAATCTCGTCAACAACGATCAGATTTCCGGTCTTTACCTTGGCTGTTAACGCTGAGCATAAAGCCTTACGTCTAACGCCCTTTGGAATCTTGAATTCGTAGCTTCTTGGAGATGGTCCATGCACCACAGCACCACCAACCCACAATGGGGATATGATACTACCAGCGCGAGCACGTCCTGTACCCTTCTGCTTCCATGGCTTTTTACCACCACCCTTCATCTCACTTCTTGAGAGAACATCATGGGTACCAGCTCTCTTCTTAGCTCTCTGCCAACGTACGACCTGGTGAACTAGGTGGGCGTACACTGGAGCGCCAAAAACATCTGCGCTGAGATCGATGGTGCCGGCTTCGCCGCCACTGCTCTTCCTCATTTTCGCCTGTACTGTCTTCACGGCCAATCCTTTAACACTCTAAAAACTTATGCCGCAGCCTGAGCTGGAGCGGTTGCACCAGCAAAAGTCTGCACGGCCTTACGAATAACAACGATTCCACCACGGGCACCTGGAATTCCGCCCTTAACTAGAATCACGTTGTCCTCTGGACGAACTGCCACTACTTCAAGGTTCTGCACAGTTACCTGAGCGTTACCCATTAGACCTGGCATTCTCTTCCCTTTATGAATCTTTCCTGGGAACTTACGGCAACCGACAGCACCCATGTGACGACGCACTTCGTGGGTACCACGTGTAGCTGGCTGTCCCTTCATGCCGTGTCTTCTTACAACACCGCTGAAGCCGCGACCGATACTTGTACCGGTTACGTCGACCAATTGGCCTGCTGTAAACACGTCATTTACGTTCAGCTCCTTGCCAGCAGTCCATCCGAGAGTGTTCACATCACATCTAATTTCTTGAACGTGATAGAACGAACCCTTGGCAGCTTTGTTGAAGAAACCACTCTCGGCCTTTGTGAGCCTCTGTGTCTTCTTCGGTGTAAAGCCAATCTGCGCAGCAGAGTAACCGTCTTTATCTTCACCCTTAATGTTGAGGATTACGTTAGGACCTGCTTCGATAATGGTCACAGGTATGCACTCGCCTTCGGCGTTGAACACCTGGGTCATTCCCAATTTACGTCCCACTAATCCTTCCGGGTATTTCTTTGAAGTCATAAATTATTCCCGTTAAACTTCCTGCAAGCCCTTATCGAGCTCACCTACTACTGAAGCTTTATCTCCACATCTATACCTGTAGAGAGCTCCAGCTTACCTAGATCATCAATCGTCTGTTGAGTCGGCTCAAGAATATCTAGAAGCCGCTTGTGTGTACGAATCTCAAAGTGCTCACGAGACTTCTTATCTACGTGAGGAGATCTGTTCACGGTAAAACGCTCAACTCTGGTCGGTAGTGGTAATGGACCAGCCACTCTTCCACCGGTGCGACGCACGATTTGAACAATCTCACCTACTGCTGAATCTAGCAGTTTGTGATCGTATCCTTTGAGTCTTATGCGAATTTTTTGTCCGCCTAACATCTTCTTTCCTTATTTAGTCCTGCTAGTTTTTTTAACTGAGGCGGCTAAGGACTAACTCAGCCGCCTCTTACTAGCTTAGTTCTTACGCGATAATTTCAGTTACCACGCCAGCGCCAACTGTCTTACCACCCTCACGGATAGCGAATCGGCTCTGCTTCTCCATAGCGATTGGTTGAATCAACTCAATCTCTACAGTGATATTGTCACCTGGCATCGCCATCTCGACACCTTGAGGCAACTTCACATTTCCGGTTACGTCTGTAGTTCTGAAGTAGAACTGAGGACGGTATCCGTTGAAGAAAGGCTTATGACGTCCACCCTCAGCTTGTGTAAGGATGTATGTCTCTGCCTTAAATTTTGTGTGTGGAGTAATGGATGCTGGAACAGCCAATACTTGGCCACGCTCAATGTCTTCACGCTTTAGACCACGTACAAGAACACCGGCGTTATCACCAGCAACACCCTCATCAAGAGACTTACGGAACATTTCGATTCCAGTAACAACAGTCTTCTGAGTCGGACGGAGACCAACGATCTCAACCTCATCACCAACTTTAACTTTACCACGCTCAATACGACCAGTTGCTACAGTACCACGACCTTGGATCGAGAATACGTCTTCAACTGACATCAAGAATGGCTTAGCTGTATCACGCTCTGGTGTTGGGATGTACTCATCAAGAGTAGCAAGAAGTTTATCAATAGACTTCATGCCTAGCTCATCGTCATCACCCTTCAAAGCTTTCAAAGCGGAACCACGGATAATCGGGGTTGTGTCGCCTGGGAATTTATAGGTCTTAAGAAGATCGCGAAGCTCCATCTCAACAAGCTCAAGTAGCTCTGGATCGTCAACAAGATCAACTTTGTTCAAGAAGCAAACGATGTAAGGAACACCTACTTGGCGAGCCAAGAGGATGTGCTCACGAGTTTGTGGCATCGGTCCGTCAGATGCGGAACATACGAGGATCGCGCCGTCCATCTGAGCAGCACCAGTAATCATGTTCTTAACGTAGTCAGCGTGGCCAGGGCAGTCCACGTGTGCGTAGTGACGGTTGGCCGTCTCGTATTCCACGTGCGCAGTGTTGATCGTGATCCCGCGCGCTTTCTCTTCCGGCGCCGCATCAATCT
>CAZWGK010000060.1:0-792 GCA_964633685.1 uncultured Bdellovibrionales bacterium
AGGTGATGACTGACTATGGACATCATCCAACTGAAATAAGAGCCACAATTGGGGCTCTCCGTCAGAGTCGACCAGACGCAAAAATTCACGTCGTGTTTCAACCGCATCGATACTCAAGAACAAAGAGTTGTTTTGTCGATTTTGTTGGTGCCTTTAAAGATTGTGATTCGATTTTCGTAACAGAAATATATGCTGCCAGTGAGGAACCCATTGAAGGGTTAAGCGGCACTACTCTGACATCGCCATTAGATCATCCCAACAAGAGATTCATTGGCGATTTTAAAGATTTCATTCACCTTATTCCACAGGTTAAAGAGGGGGATGTTATTCTGTGCCTAGGGGCAGGAAGCATCGGTGGCTTGCCTCAGCTTATCGTTGAGAAACTTCAGAGTTAGCAGATGGAAGAAACTGCGAGTAACCAAATTTGCCCTATTCGTTACGAAGTTCCAGGGGCTAAAGTTACGACCTACAATATCGGTGGTCCGCTGAAATTTCTCTTTGAGCCGAATTCAACTCAAGAGTTGCAGGCACTAGTTAAATCTCTATCCTCAGAGAACCGCTCTTTTAAAGTTTTAGGTGGTGGCAGTAATTTGTTAATCCCATCACAGGGTGTAGACGATCCAGTGATTAGACTTGGTAACGGCTTTAAATATTGGGAAAACAAGGGCGAGGGGATTATTCAAGTGGGAGCGAGCATGCCTCTAATCAGGTTATCCCAAGAGACAGCCCAAGCTGGCTTATCTGGCTTGGAGTTCGCGGGTGGCATTCCGGCATCTTTTGGAGGTGCCGTGC
>CAZWGK010000060.1:802-2894 GCA_964633685.1 uncultured Bdellovibrionales bacterium
ATGCAGGGGCTCACGGGGGTGACATAAGTCAGATTCTAGATAGAGTTACTATTCTCACCTATGACGGTGCGCTCGAAGAGGTAGCTGCGAATCGGTTGGACTATGGATATCGTCGTTCGAATATCGGCTCATTAGGGATCGTAGTTTCGGCCACCATAAAGATGAAATCTGGGGATAAAGATAAAATCTTAGAGTTGCGGGCCAAAAATTTAGCCCATCGCAAATCTGCGCAACCCATAACGATTCCCTCTGCGGGTTCGATATTTAAGAATCCTAGCTCTGATATTACAGCCGGAATAATAATTGAGAGAGCTGGCTTAAAGGGGTTCAAGGTCGGTGGAGCTGAGATTTCGACCATGCATGGAAATTGGATATTGAATCCAGATCGTCTGGCCACATCGGAGGACGTTAAATCCTGTATCTCAGAGGTGCAAAGGGTAGTCCAAGAGAAATTCGGCATTGCGCTCGAGACTGAGCTGGTTGCCTGGTAGAGCCTACTAACGCTCAAAAGCCATATTTATCGCTCAAATTTTATCCTTGCACCCATCAATCCGTGTTCTATACTTTTGAGGGCTGTTAAATAGAGCTTGGGCTCATGAAATATATTATTGCGATTGCTGTTGTTCTGGCCGCGTTGGGGTTTCATCCTGAATCTCGTGACGTTTTAAAATCTTTGCCGGAAAAATCTCTGACAGCCTTGAATCAGATTGCTTTTACAAAAGACATCGGTGTAACCGGAGTTCATTTTCTGAGTGAAGATGAGGTTAGGGGAGCCTTGCCTCTTAATCAGAGTGTGTTCTGGTGGTTAATCAACTCTCAAAAAGTTGTGGAGGGGATTAGAAAGAATCGGTATGTCGCCTCGGCAACTTCATCGCCATGTTCGGATTTCATCGTAGATGCCTGGGGCTGTTTCAACATTAGGGTTGTAGAGCATGAGCCGAAGTATATTGTTAAAAATGGATCTGCTGGTTGGATAGCTAGCTCTGAAGGTGCATATTTACGGCCTTTTTTTGATGGAGAAGACAACGTTGAGGATCTGGCCCAGCGGTACGGTCCTTTAACCATAATCAACGGGTTGGCCACAGATGGTACATCGCCAGACCTGGTAAATGTGAGATTTGAATATGTTAGAAGCACCATTAATGTCATAGAGCACGAAGTTGGAAAGTGGATATCGGAGGCTGATTTTAGTGGGAATGGAGAGTTAACCGTATTGCTATCTAATCCCGACCTCAGAGCAAGGTTTGCCTACACCGACAGTGACTGGGGTGCGCTTAAGGAGAGCACTACCAGGCTACGAACTCTTCTAGAGGAAGTTAAAGGGCGGGAGGCCTCAATAGAGTTAATTGATTTGGCGTATCAAAAGCTGGCTGTGGTGAAGAAGTTCGCAGTGCCAGAGGAAAATAAGTGAAATTTAATGGTTATTAAAAAGAGAGACTAATGAGCAGTAAGTCAGAAATAGTAGTAGGATTGGACCTCGGCACTTCCAATATTTCGGTAGTAGTCGCGAGCGTCGGTGCAGGGGCTCCGCGTATACTCGGATACGGCCAGGCTCCTTCGTTTGGACTTAAAAAAGGTGTGGTTGTTAATATCGAATCAACCGTCGCGGCAATTGGGCAGGCTATTCAGGCGGCGGAAGCCTCAGCCGGAGTAGACATATCCTCTGTTTACGCCTCTATCGGTGGCAACCATATTAAGGGAAGTAACAGCACTGGAGTCGTGGCAATTAAGGGAAGACAAGTTTCGATGAGCGATGTGAATCGGGTTATCGAGGCGGCGAAAGCTGTTTCTGTTCCAGAGGATAGGGAAATTTTGCACGTGCTGCCCCAGGAATTCATAATCGATAACCAAGACGGGATTAAGGATCCCCTGGGAATGTCAGGGGTTCGTCTTGAGGCCTCTGCTCATATAATAACCGGAGCCGTCGCTAGTGCTCAGAATGTCGTCAGATGCGCAAATCGATGCGGATTAACCGTGAAAGATATTGTTTATGGGCCTTTGGCTGCAGGCGAGGCAGTGGTAACTCCAGAAGAGAAAGAGTTAGGCGTGTGCCTAATTGATATCGGTGGAGGCACCACAGATTTAATTGTCT
>CAZWGK010000060.1:2952-10163 GCA_964633685.1 uncultured Bdellovibrionales bacterium
AAGATCAAGCATGGAATGGCTCACCTTTCAGGGGTGACGGGTGACGAGGTTATTGAAGTTCCCTCTATGGGAGGACGTCCTGCGAGAGCGATGTCTAGGAATCTATTGGCCGAGATAATATATCCGCGATTGGAGGAGATCTTCGGGCTAGCCAAGCGTGAGTTAGGTCGAGATGGAAATGACGAAGTAATTTCGGCTGGATTAATTCTTACCGGGGGCAGTGCTTTGATGCCAGGTATCGCCGATGTTGCTCAAGGGATCTTTAACTTGCCAGTTCGCACTGGTATCCCTCTGGTTGAGGGCCTCAGTCGGGATGCTGTCAGAGCGGATCTAGCCACCGCAATCGGATTAGCTGTGCATGGCGCAAATACGCGTGGCTACAGCCGATTGAATATTCATAAACATTCCCTATGGGCGAGGGTGGTTTCTCGCATAAATGATTGGTTCGGGGATTCCGAAGCCGTCTAATCGAAATTAAGCCATTTTTATAATACCGGTTCTCCCTCTAGGTAGGGTGCTAATTATCTCTTTACATCACCCAGTCTTTAGTTTAAGTTGCCTAAAGTAATCACGACCGCAAACGTAGTGTGTATTCGGTGAGGATAAAAGTCATGAGTCAAAATCAGTCAGATAAGAGCCAAATTGAGAATATGTATGATTCCAATAGGGCAAAGATTAAGGTAATCGGAATCGGCGGTGGTGGTAGTAACGCCGTAAATAACATGATCCGCCTTGGTCTTGAGGGTGTTGAGTTTATTGCTGCCAACACAGATGCTCAGGCTTTGGCCTCGAGCCCAGTGCCATCAAAGTTGAGATTGGGTGAGGAGATCACCAAGGGTCTCGGCGCTGGTGCTGATCCAGAAGTTGGTAAAGCTGCCGCTGAAGAAAGCGTTGAGAGAATTCGTAAACAGTTAGAGGGCGCTGACATGGTGTTCGTAACTGCCGGTATGGGCGGTGGAACAGGAACTGGTGGTGCCGAAGTAGTAGCACGTGTAGCTAAAGAGCTCGGCTGCTTGACAGTTGGTGTTGTTACTAAGCCTTTCCTCTTTGAAGGAAAGCGTCGTATGCGTAATGCCGAGTCCGGAATTGAAGGGCTCCGTAAGCAAGTCGATACTTTAATCACAATTCCTAATCAAAGACTTCTATCGATCGCCGGAAGGAATACCTCTCTTCTTGAGACATTCCGTAAGGCCGATGATATTCTTTATCAAGCTGTTAAAGGCATCAGCGATCTAATTATTGTTGAAGGTCTTGTAAACGTAGACTTTGCTGACGTTAGAGCCGTGATGTCTGAGATGGGCATGGCGATGATGGGTACAGGCGAAGCCAGTGGTGAGAACCGCGCTGTTGAGGCTGCTGAGAAGGCAATCTCCAGTCCGTTGCTTGAAGATATATCAATCAACGGCGCTCGTGGCGTTCTTATCAACGTTACTGCTTCTCCTGATGTGACTCTGCAAGAAGTTAACGAAGCTGCAGAGCTCATCCATCAAGAAGCTCACGAAGATGCAAATATTATCTGGGGTATGGTCATCGATGAGAATCTTAAAGACAAGGTTCGCGTCACAGTTATTGCAACTGGATTCGGTGACAGAAATGTTGAGGCTGGAACACTCACTCTATCGCATGTGACCCGCCCAATGCAGAGCCCAATATCCGATTCTCGGCTTGAGATGCCTTCATTTGCTCGCAAGAGCAAAGAGGCTCCTGGAGAGGTAGTCAAACTTAAGAAGTTGTCTGTTCTAGCTGGATCAGATGATGAAGATAAGTATGAAATTCCTACCTTTTTAAGGAAACAAGCAGAGTAATTGTACTAGTTCCTCCTTATAGCGTCTCTTTGTAGCCCCCGCTGAATTCCCACTCAGCGGGGGCATTTTTTTGTGTATAGTCAGGTGTATGAAAACCACAAAATCTGATATCCCGACGTTGAATCTGAGAAAGGGGGATATACTAACCGAACAACAGTTAGATGACGGCGTTCATTCTGTTCAACTTTACGCCTTGGCTCGCGGGATGATTCCGATTGCAGGGATTATTAGCCGACCGCTGTATGATGGTCGTCATGAAATTTTAGGGTTCGGTCACAATGAATTAGCCGATGGCGTTCCAGGAGTTCATGGAGAGACGGGGGCTGTAAAAAATATGGGGAGGATCTCTGGTGGGTATGGAGATCTCGTTGCAACTTCCTCTTTAAGTCCGTGTCCCTTCTGTCAGTGCACTTTGGCTCGACATATGGGGATTAAGACTGTAAGAATTCTTGATGATCGAAACTATCGCCCGGATAAGAGTGATTACGAAAAGGTCGGGATAAAACCTGTAATTAAAAGCCATCCAAGAATTGAGGAGACTTTTGCTAGGTGGGTAAATGATCCTAAAAATGAGGTGCTGTGGAGCAGGGATATCGGAATCGCTTCGGGGCCTAAAAAACCACCACGAACTTTTACTAGAGAGGAGATCTTAGCCCACACAGATAGAGCGTGTCGACTTGCTCAGGAAGGTATTGAGGCAGGCGAAGCTCCAATTGGAGCGGTGATAGTGGATGATCTAGGGCAAGTTGTCGGAGCCGGATACTCTAGAATTTTTACTGATAACGATCCTAGTAAGGTGGCAGCGATGACAGCTTGGAGAAATGCAGGCTCGCGAGATGATTGGAGTCGGTGTACTTTGGTTTTAAGTTGTGGCCCTGATAATATTGCTTACAGTATGTTTAAGATCTTCAATTTTGGGCAATTAATAGTAGGAAGTCAGGATGTGTTTACCGGGAAGTTAGAAGAGGTAAGGGCACTTGGGAAGAGTGTGGTTGTCGATACTAATCGTTCGTCAGACTCAGCTCTGAAGGGTTGGATAACCAAGACAGAGCTAGGAGTGGTTCAGGAGTACCTGGGGGCAGATTATAAGAGGTAGCAAGGGGCGCATAATTAATTAACAGTAGATCCAGGGGGTTAGAGGTTCTTATTTTCTGCATCCGAAATGCCCCAATCTGGAATCTAACATATATAATAAGGAGATAGGCTTATGTTTGAAAATGAAGACGAAAAGGTAAATGGTCCGCGTATAGCTGCGCAGATACTAAAGAACATGAAACTATCTTCTAAAGAGAAGATTGTAAAAGCGATTGAAAAGCGCTCGCCCGGTTTGGCTAAGAGTATTAACGATAATTTATTCCGTTTCGATGATATCATCGAACTCACTCCTCAAGGAGTCCAGACTCTTGTGAAAGAGGTTGAGCATGATGATTTGGTTTTGTCTCTAAAGCTTGCTTCTCCAAAAGCTAAAGAGGTGATTCTTCAAAACATGTCTGAGCGAAAGAAGAATCTAGTAGAGTCTGATTTTGAATCGCTAGGACAAGTTAGAAAGTCAGAGGTAGAGGATGCCCAAAAAAGAATTTTGGGAATTCTTGAACAGCTCCGTTCTCAAGGGCTTGTTAGATCTCAGGCTACCAGTGAGGTCTGGGTTTAATTCTTAGCTTCTCTCTTCTCTTGAGCTTGTTTAAGCGAGCCTCTAATCGCCTGTCTTAATATAAAGCTTCTTTTTGCTCCATCTGTTACTTCGACTAAATTGTCGTAAATATCAGAATCTATAAGGAGAGCCCCAATTGTGCCGTCACCATTAGCTAGGGCCTCTGAGGCTTTTTTGATGGCTTCGGATGAGGCATTTAGTTTTAGTAGTGTATCGTTGATTACGGTGTTGAGATCTGCCGAGTCTTCATAAATTAGCTCGTTCAGAAGTCCATCTCCTGTTTTTATTTCATTTGCTATATCTGAGATTACTTTCGCTGTCTCACCTAATGCTGCCGCAGTTTGAGATAGATTTTTGAAAAGATCTTTCTCGGTCTTGTCATAAATAGCTGAGTGGAGGAATCCATCTCCAGTTTTGATCTCTGTAAGGACCGCGTTGAGAGATTCAGCTGACTTGCCCAAGTTGTCTAGAATTCTATCCCCATCTTCTTTGGAGTAAAAAAGTCTATGAGCGAGACCATCGCCATTTTTTATTTGGTCCGCTATTGATGCAAATCCTTTAGCTCCCTCTGATAAGTTTGTAAAAGTGCTCTTATCGAGTTGGCTAAATGTATCAGCCAGCGAGACTGAGACTTTTGTGACGTTTTCGACGATAGTTTGAGCTTTGCTTACCAAATTGCCGATATCGGCGGAGTCGCGACTGGTGAGAGTAGCGCCCTCTGGCAGTTCATTCTTCTCTTTCGATCCAGCACTGATCCCTACATATTTGTCGCCCAATAGTCCCTGGGTTTCAATCGAGGCTACCGAGTCTTCTCTGATCCGCTCAAGAAATCTATCATCAACCTTAAGCTCAACACGGACTCTTTTGTCAGAGATATCGGAGCTAAACCCAATAAAAGTTACACGACCAGCGTTGATACCGCCGATCCTGACTGGTGCCCCTTGAGCCAAGCCGCTCACATCTGAAAAGGTGGTGTTGAAATCAGTCTGATTTGTAAAAAGCTTTCTCTCTTTTCCGAGGGTAAAAATGCCGATAATCAGTGCAGCGATGCACGCAATAATAAAGATTCCGGCTTTAATAGGATTTTCGTCCCTCATTCGTTCCAATTTCCAGTTGCGAAATTTATAACTTGTTGATTGTTTGCTAGTAAGTAATCAGGCTTACCGTCCGCAACTACCCGCCCATTATTGATCAAAACCCACCGGTCAGAAACCCGTTTTGCGCTCTCAATATCATGGGTCACAACTATTGAGGTAATATTTAAATCGTTTTTGAGGCTTAAGATAAGGTCGTCTATGAGTCGGACTGAGGTCGGGTCTAAGCCAGTGGTCGGTTCGTCAAAAAGCATAACCCTTGGAGACGAAGCCAAGGCCCTAGCTAATCCGATTCTCTTCTTTTGGCCGCCTGATAGTTGCGCTGGAACCTTTTCTTCAATGCCCGAAAGGTTCACCATGGCAAGCTTTTCTTTCACAATTTCAGCGATAGCTGTTTCGCCCAGGTGAAATCGCTCCCTAAGAGAATAGGCAATGTTTTCGTAAACTGACAGGGAGTCAAAGAGGGCTGCTCCTTGGAATAGCATCCCAATTTGAGCCCTGATACTGTCTAAATCCGCTTGTTCGGAATCCCGTACCGATTTACCGAATACAAAGACGTTCCCTGAGGTTGGCCTTAATAATCCAATTATCATTTTTAATAGCAGCGTCTTCCCGGTACCGCTCGGTCCCATGATAGTAATGATCTCGCCGGGGTTTACTGCAAGATTTATATCACGATGAACCACGTTCTTACCAAATTGCATGGCGATATTTTCGAATGATACGGGAATTAAGGAATTGAGGCTCATCCGATTAACAAAAGAAGTTTAGTTAAAAAGAAATCTGAAATTAAAATTAAAATTGAACTGGTAACCACGGCCTCGGTGGTGGCCATCCCCACACCCTCTGTTCCGCCGCGAGCATGGAGTCCTTTGTAGCAAGCGATAGAGACAAGCATAAAGCCGAAGACTCCCGCTTTAATTAGACCATCGACTACATCTTTTATCGTGACAAACGTGATGACAGAGCGCATATACGAGTGCCAAGTTATATTTAATTCAAGAGTCGCAACTAACGCTCCGCCTGCAATCCCGATGATATCAGCTAATACTGTTATTAGTGGCACCACTATTATTGCGGCTAATACGCGAGGGGAGACAAGTTTACGAATTGGGTTAGCTCCTAGAGCTTTAATGGCATCAACCTGCTCTGTTACCACCATTGAGGCTAATTCTGCTGCAATACCGGCGCCAACTCGTCCACACAGCATAATTGCGGTTAAAACTGGACCCAACTCTCGGACTTGTGCTAGGGCTACGATGTTTCCCACATACATCTTAGCTCCGAATCTTTGCAGTCCATAGGCAGTTTGCAGAGCCATAACCATGCCGGTAAAGATGGCCGTTAGGAATACAATTAGTAAACTATTGTTGCCTATTAGAACAACTTGCTTGAATAGGTCCTTCGCTTTGACCTCTCTTTTAAAAATATCTCGGAAGACTTGAGCAGTCATGATTCCGAATTCACCGACGGGTTCAAACAGGCGAGTCTTGATGGAGAGGTTCATTTTACCTCCTCAAGAGCTAAGATTCGGGCAGCGATTTTTTTGCAAACCTCTATCGTCTCGGGAAGAAATTCCTCTGGATTTTCCTTCCAAAATACCACGTCAAATATGCAATCTTTGGATTTTGATGATATCGCCATCATGAAAATAGGATCGGACCCGATTAGGGCTGTAGCCTCTGAAGTGAACTGACCTGTCTTGAACCGATCTTGGTTGGTAATTTTTAAGTTATCAAATCCCACGTAAAGTTGACGATTGAGTGAAGCAGGGGTGGCACGAGAGGGGACCTTACATTCCTTGAGGCCTGAGGCAAAAACCGATTGTTGTGTGGTCTCTATGGAATAAGCCCCTTCGGCATGGTCTAGTTTTTTGATTCCTTTAAGGTTGGGAATTCCGGCAGCAGAAGCTCTAGTGATTGCAAGGAATTGGGTCGGATTCGAAGCAGCACAACCTGATAGCCCTAAAAGGAGGGCAATAAGCGATAAAACAGTAATCGCGCCACTTTTTTTGGTACGACAAGAGAACATTTAAACTCTTTTTCGACAGCCCTACCTAACTGTTGAATTTGCATCCAGATAGGTATAAAACCCTAATGGTTTAGCACTGATACTATCAGGGAAAGGGGTTCCGCGACAGTGATAGAGTTTCAAGCAGTAAAGAAAGAATATCCACCCAGCCAAGTTGCCCTGCACCATTTGGACCTTTCGGTCAAACAGGGCGAGTTCGTATTTTTGGTGGGTGCGAGCGGTGCTGGCAAATCAACTCTAATGAAGCTTTTATACGGGGCCGAGAGAATCTCGCAAGGGCGGTTGACTGTAGCTGGGCACAACGTTTCCTCAATTGAAGGGGATTCCTTGGCGATGTACCGGAGGGAGATTGGGGTTGTCTTCCAGGATTTCAAGTTACTAAATCGCCGTTCGGTGATCTCCAACATCTCATTTCCTCTAGAAATAAGGGGAGTCGGCAAGAAAACAATGAGTGATGCCATGCAGGCGCAGGTGAAAGCCTGTGTTCAGATGATTTTCGGGCAGGATCAACAATGGCAGCAATCCCGTTTGCCTTCCAGTCTGCTGGAATTCTGGCGCCGCCTGGATGCAAAGCTGGTCAAGGAGGCCGCCTCGAAGCGTCGACGGGCCTGGACGAGGCTCAACTCGCGG
>CAZWGK010000060.1:10173-10849 GCA_964633685.1 uncultured Bdellovibrionales bacterium
GAGAGCAGCAACGAGTAGCAATTGCTAGAGCCTTAATAACGAGACCAAAGTTGATTTTAGCGGATGAGCCTACTGGCAATTTGGATCCAGCTATGAGCAAAAATGTTTTGCAGCTCTTGTTAGAGGCAAATAAGACAGGCACTACGGTTTTAATGGCTACTCACAATCTGCCTTTAATTGAAGAGCTAAAGCTTCGGACCATTGTTTTGGATCGGGGCCGTATCATCGGCGATTTTGCCTCTCCCAAGGGAATAAACTAAATGGGACAGGCAGCAGAGAATCAAAATAATCCCCGGGCCACATCAGCAGTAACTGGCGCGAGTGCTTTGTTAGATGGGGAGAACCTTACAGCTGGCCATGCTGAAGGAAGTCCATTTGCTTATCACTGGGAATCGGCACTTAAGAACATATCAACCTCACCATTCACATTTGGCTCGACTGTTTTTACAGGGGCTATAACCTATATAATTTTGGTGGCTGGGTTGATTTTGTTTTCACAAGTTTCAAGGGCTATCCAGTCTCAAGGGGAGGGAGTTTCTCTCAGGATTTACCTGAAAGATACAGTGACAGAGGCAGAAGGTAGAATCTTTCACAGTGATATAACTAGTGATGATCGGGTGCTTTCAGCAAAGTATTTCACAAAGCAAGAGGCGTTGGTTCGATTCAAAGAGATGTT
>CAZWGK010000060.1:10859-12743 GCA_964633685.1 uncultured Bdellovibrionales bacterium
TAGGTGAAGATGCTGATGTTTTAGCTGGGTTGGGTGGAGAATCTCCTCTGCCGGCATCAGTTGAGCTCAAGTTCAAAGAGAGTGTTGATTCGGCTGCGTTGTTTCAGGAGTACGAAAAAGAGTATTCAACAGCGCCTGAGGTTGAGCGGATAGAGTACAGTAAGAGTTTCGTCGGATATCTGACTCAGTTGCAGCATTTTATATCAAAGACGGGATTATTCTTGTTTTTTGTGTTTGTGGCTATTACGGGATTGGTAGTAGCAAATTCGGCACGCCTTGGTTTGTATGCTCACCGAGAAGAGATTCAGATTATGAAGCTTTTAGGGGCAAAAGATTGGTTTGTGAGGGCACCGTATCTAATTGAGGGAGCAATTCAAGGCGCCCTTTCGGGGGTAATCGGAATTGCCGGCGGCTTTTTAATTTATTTGGTCGTTGCACCGATTTTAGAGAGCTCTGCTCTGATCTCTGTGTATATGAAAAAATTTGAGTTCATTTCCTCTGGACAAATCTTATTAGTTGTTCTCATCGCGGTGATAATAGGTGTGATGTCTACGTTGTTTGGGACTCGCCGTGTTGAAGCTCAGTAGGATTGTTGTAACTTCTTTACTCTTAGGAATCGGAGCTGTAGCTCATTCCGAATCCGCTCCTGCAAAAGAGAGACTTTCGGCATTGTATACAGAGATTGAGTCGCAAAATGCGAACTTAATAAATATTAATAAATCGATGAAGGAAGTTGAGCTGAGCTTGATTAAGCTGAATAGAGAACATCGTGATATTGTCCGAGAAGAAGAGAGATTAAAAGCTGAATTAAATAAGCTTTTTGCAGCTTGGAGTGCCTCTAATAAAAAAATCAGTCAAATTGAGGGTGAGATTTCTGATATCAGAGAGCGAAGCCTAGAACGGATTCGATCCCTGTATATTTCTCAGAATGACCAGGTTAAATCTCACCTGATATCAACTGGGAAGTATGAAAATATCTCTGAGCTGCTTTTTTTATTAAGTCGGGTAGAGAGTTTTGATCGCGATTTAGTGGTTAAACTCCGTGGATTAATCGAGAGTCAACGAATTGAAGAGGCTCGCTATTCGAGATTGATGAAGGAGCAACAAGAGGTTAAAGCAAAAGTGGTTGCAAAAGCTGCGGAGCTCAAGGTTAATTTAGATAATAAAGCAGAAGCGAAGTCGAAACTATTAACACGTGAAGGTGAAGTTGAGAGTGTTTTAGTTAAGTTGAGAGCGAATGCGCTAAGGTTGGAGACAGTGGTTGCATCTTTAACCGAAGCCGATGTCGATGAGAGTGATAATACCGCGGCTCGTAAATTAGCGGATGAGGCTAGGGCACGATTTAATGCCAAGAGTATTCCATTTGAAGGTCCAGGGTTGAAGCGAAAGGAGATCGGCAAGCCAGTAAACGGCCGGGTAGTTAGATCCTTCGGAAAGTTTCATCATGAGGAATTTAATGATCTTTTGTTTAACAAAGGAATCTTATACGCCGCACCTGTCGCTGCGCCAATTAAAGCCGTGGCAAAAGGGCAGGTCGTTTTCGTGGGGCAGATGCCCGGATACGGAGAGATGATCATTGTGGACCACGGATCAAGAAGTCACTCGCTTTATGCCAAGGTAAAGGAGCCTCGAGTTCAATCAAGACAGTTAGTGGACAAGGGTGAGGTTATCGGGCTGACTCAAGAGTCCATGGGTGAGAGGGGGAATTTTTATTTCGAGATCAGAAAGAGTGGAAAACCAGTCAACCCGACAGAGTTTTTACCTTAGAGGCCTTAATTTGAGATGGTCCTTTGGGATATCGTTTGGAGACAGGCAGGGGATAGGTAGATTTGAGATGGGAAGGGGGCTCAACCCATCAAATGGGCCATAAAAATCCCTATTGAG
>CAZWGK010000061.1:0-12614 GCA_964633685.1 uncultured Bdellovibrionales bacterium
GGTGTAGGCGTTGGAGCAGGCGAGTAATTTAAATTCTTTGTTCCATTTGGATTCAAGCAAACTCTCACTAGAGGATCATCGCTTGAATCAGGTCTATCGGCCAGCTTAATAGTCATGCGAGTAGCCTTTGATAACAGAGCGCCTGGAAGCCCAAAACAGTGCACTGTTTTTGAGTTTGTACGAATCACCTTTTGAGCTTTAAATACACTGCATTTTGCTAAGCCAAGGTCTATCTCCCATTGGGAGCAGTTGTTGTAGCCCGGAGGAGCAACTCGATCTCTATTAAGTTTATCTCTTAGAACGATACTGAAGCTGTCTTTAAAATCTCCCTTTAGAATCGCAGCGGCTCGATTGTTACATGCTCCGTAATTTTTGCGATAAATTATCTCATCAGGCACCTGACCCGCACATATACAGGGTTTGAAAACGCTCTCATTGCAGGTGGCGGCTGGAAGATTATCCAACACCTCATCGTAATCCACGGCAAATGTATTTGAGGCAGCTAAGAAGGTTATCGCAAGTAAGGTAAGTTTTTTTAACATATACGTCCTATGTAAAATTACCCCCCAACTATAGAAAGTTAGCCTTTTTAATTCAAGTTGCTTGTTTAAGAGGTTTAAAGGCCCAAATTTAACTATTTAGTTCAGCTAGTTTAGTTAAAACCTCCTCGGCGTGACCTTTGGCAGATACATCGCTCCAGATAGCTGCAACTTTACCCTTGGGATCAATTAGGTAAGTCGATCTCAGAGTGCCCATAAATGAGCGGCCCATAAAAGACTTTTTGCCCCAGGCACCGTATGCTTTTTGGACCTCGGAATCTGGATCTGAGAGCAGATTTACCTTTAATTTTTTGGCCTTAACAAATTTCTGATGGCTAGCGCAGGAATCTTTGCTAACTCCAATAACAGTCGCTCCGAGTTCCTCGAACTTCGGTAGAAATTTAGAAAACTCCTGAGCTTCGATTGTGCAACCAGGTGTGCTGTCTTTGGGGTAGAAGTATAAAATAACCCAGAGACCTTTGAGATCTTTGAGAGTGAGAGTTTCTTCGCCAGTGGTTAACGCTGAGAAGTTTGGAGCTTTTTGTTTTAGTTTTATTTTTGTCATGAAGAGAGGCTAAGGTTTCATGCAAGACTATGCAAGTGGTTACCGCAATTTGACTGGTCTTATAGGCAGCCATGTGGTCACTGCTGATATTTCTTTCCAAGGAGCTATCTGACGCCCCAATTTGTCCCTTAGCCATTCAAAATGAATACAATCTGCAACCTTGAAATCTTTCGGAAATGATTGATGACCATATCTAAGGTCACATCCTTTGGGCACAATTCCAACCATGTCCTCCTTTCTAAGCCTCTGAAGGTATGATTCAGCGTGTACAAGTTGGAAGGGTAGGTTCGCATTGTTCAGAGCTATTGCAATGCGACATGTCTCAACAAGTCGCCCTGATGAAAATGCCTCAAGGCATATGTGCCAACCTTTATTTGATGGAGTCTGTTCCCACAATACTCCTAAATCGATATGTGTAGAGTTTCCTCCACGATAAATCTCCCAAGGATGTCCTCCTTGACGTTGTTTTGATTTATACCAGTCATTGAATGCCTGAGCTGATCTCGGATTTATTTTTGTTAAACCGCTATCGCGTCCATCCGCATATCTTTTATAAAGCTCACGACCAGGTAGTGATGGATCAAATTTATATGAGGATTCAGCAAAAGATTTTGGATTAGCTAGGTAAGCTATTTTGCAGTAATCGAAGTATAACTCTGCTGTCATCTCTGACATTATTTCGGGTTTGGGCTGTTCGCATATCTCGATTGAATGATTAATCTCAATTGGGGTTAACTCCTCTAGAAAGGGCATCCATTCAGGAAGTAAATCTCTCACAAAAGAACTAGGAATCGCGCCCCACCGATGAGTGGGTGGTAACTGTTTCAGTAGTTTTGAATTGTATTTAAGAGCATCTGCAAAAACTTCATAGTATATTTCATTCAATTTGGAGTTGATTTCCGGTAGTGCTAATTCAACTTCAAGCGGGATAGGTTGTCGTGAATCGGCTAGGCTAGAGCGAAATAGATTAAAAGAAAAATTACTCTCTTTGTTTTCAAATGCTCCTTTAGATAACCCGGGTGATATATTACAATACCAGGTATCTTTGTATAGTTTTATGTCGAGCACCTGCCAAGATTTTCCTAGTTTTAGATGAAATTGCCAATCTTGATCTTTGCCGTTAATTGAAGGGTCAAATTTTTGAACTGTCTCTGTAAAAATAAAGAGATCCTTGATTAGGCTCGGAGGGAAAGAATAATTTTGATCGTCGAAATTGGAAGAGTATGGAATTTCTGGAGTCATGTTATTGCCTCCTTTAAAATTAAGTACGAGGCACGGTCGACGGTATCCAAATCAATTAAGAGAATCAATAATTACCGAGTGATCTTTTTATAGATTTATTGATGGAGCCTGTTTGATGATTTAAAGTAGAGGGAAGCGCCGCAAGTTAAAACCTTTAAAAGGCCTGATTAGAATTCATCATCAGAATAACCTTTGGTGCTTCCCTCTATGGTCACGGAGCTGGATTTAGGTCCAGATCATCCGCGACCGAGAACCTCCCCCTCACGACTCCCGGAATTAGTGGGATTCGAGAAGTTGAAGGTTCTCTGGCTTGGTGTCTGAGGGACCTCGAAGAGGACCTCATCCGGAATGATTCGGATCTTGGGATTGCTCACCACACGCCAACCCTCTTGTTCGAAGGAGATGGCGAAGATGCGAGCCAGAACATGGGTGCTCGAGTTCTCCTCGGTTGAGGCAACATAGAACGCCGGAAGGAGTTCGATGCCGAGTTCAACCAAGGGAGGATTCCGAGACCAGTATCCAGAGTCACTACGAACCATCTTCGAAGCTCCGACCTTGGAGGACGTGATCTTCGCAAACGGTTGACCATCCGGAAGGAAGAGCTGACGCCCGACCTGGTAGCCAGAGAGATTGGCGAGGTGGTTTTGATACCGCGCCGTCTTCGATTCCAACACCAGCATCTGACCGTCAATGCTGATCTCAAACGTATTCATTTCTTTGCCTTATCCCAACTCTAAAATAGGTGTGGGGTCCCCTCGACTGGCAGTAGCCGTCTAATGCATTACTCGTTTGTTTGAAGTAATCCAAAGACGGCTCTGAAAATCGAGAAGGCAAAAGAAATTAAGGGAAGTAAAATTTATACCTTAAACTTGCAACGCTAGGCCCTCGCCTCAATTGCTATTTGGAGTGTCTAACAATTCAGGCAATAGCCAGAGGTAAAAATCTTCTACTAGTCTATCAATGTATATATTGTTATGAACGGCTTGATGAAGATGGTCTCTCGGAACACCTACCAGCGTCTTAATTAAAGAGCTTCGATATCAGCGGGGGCACACAGGCCCTTAGACGAGAGGGATTTTAATTGATTTAAAAAAAATACGCAAATAAGCCCGAAAAAAGCGAATTTGGCCAGGGGGTAAAGGCACTTATATTACCTTTGCGCCGCCACCAACACTGTAGCTGCATCAATAATTCTTTGTTCATGAATTTCAAATGCAACTGGACCTGAGTCCAAAAGTCTTTTGATCGAATCAGTAATTGTGCGGGTCGCAGTGAGCTCGTTTTTATTAAATCTACCTTGATCGTAGAGAGACAGTCCGAGCTCTCTGATTCCAACTAAAAGAGAATCAATTCGTTCAAAATCCACTTCACGACCGTATATTGAGCGGTATGATTCATGATTCGTAGATTGGAATGCCTCTGCCGCCATACCGCAGACGAGACTCACAGGATCTATCTTGGATTTTATAACGGGATGAGTTGGCTCGGTTGTACCAATTAGACGCTTAAGAATTTGTTCCGCAGAATCCTTGAGCGGATTGAGGAATGATTTTAGAGTCGATGTGACGTCAGTGAATTTAAAAGATATCCCTGCATCGTTTACTGGTCGCAGTGGGATTACAGAGCCGCCGTGGAAATCAAAACTATCCATCGAAATTTTGGATATGGAACCCTCGATATTTGAGTCGATTTTGAAAATTCGATTGGACTGAGGGTCATACGCTAGCTGTGAGTTATCTGTTCGAAGTTCGGCTGCAATATTTTTGTCAGAGGATGAATCTAATTCCAAAGCCTGTGCGATTAAGTGCTTCCTGACGCCCATGGGAAGGTCATAATCTGTCTCGATAGCGTTAATTAATTCGGCGGTGGCTTTAGTGAGATATTGGTTTGTCTCAGCGCGAGTTGGAAATTGATGAATCGGTGCGAGCGATGCCTGATCTAGCCGAAACATATCAAACGCACTTTTATCAGCGACTTCCTCTATATGAGCTGGAGTGATTTGTTCTATTTTTGGCTCAGTCATATTATTACTCTATTCCATCTTGAGCCTGGATTCTACGAGCAATATTATCAGCTACTGCATGCAGGTCTGTATTTCGTAACACTTTTCCAGTGGATTGACTTTGAAGAAGAGTTTTAAGCGCAGCCTGTCTAACTGTTTGGTCGGGATCTCCCAAGGAATATGCAACTATCGCATTAATAGAGGCCGAATCGGTTGTTCCTCTTAAGCTCGATACAGCAGCCCATCTAACTTTCGGGTTTACATCAGTTAAACCTTGAACCAGAGCATCGTAGGCTTGGTCACTTTGATTAGCTTGTAGGTGAATCATGGCCGCTGTTCGAACATAAGGTTCGGGGTCTTGGCAAGCTCGATTGGCTATAAGTTCCGTAGCTGTCTCTGTTTTTGATTTGGCAAGGACTTGAATAGCTGCGACCTGGGCCCGAGGAGAATTGGAATTAAGAGCTATGGAGATTTCATCATTATCACGATTTATGTTTGGAGATGAGGCACGAGCTAAATCAATTTGGTGTGTGACAGTGGTTTGCGGTTGAGAAACCAAAGTTGGTTGAGGTTGCGAGGTAGCTTTGGTTGAATCTTGAAAGTTAGCCACTAGTAAAACCAGAAAAAAATAAGCAGTAGTTATTACTTATATTTGCCTTATTTTTACTTCGCTGTAGTTCTCAAGTGCAAAATTCGCGTCCCCTTACTGTTATGACATAAATTAGGGGTAAGTTGATAAATTACTAAATTTTCGTATACCCTTGAAATCAGTGCTAAATTAAGGCTATTACGGTACTTTTTTGGCTGGCATGACTTGCTGGGGGGTCATGGAGGCAGAGTCTTTGGCGCATTAGATTAACAACTGCATCAATTGTAGAATGCTGCCGCTATGCGTAAATTAACTCAGGACCATCCAAATCAAGGCTTCCTTTTTAACACAGATGGCCAGCCTTTGCCGTCTAGCGCGACGGAATTGGGTTCGCACAAGGCTGATGATTTTCAAAAAGTAACGGCACCTAAGACTGACACCACGACTGAGAATATTTTTGATATCGAGCTCGAGTTAAGAAATGCTCCAGAGGATTCTTATTCAGCCAAACAAAAGTATGCTGACTCAATTGTTGCTAATTTAATAATTTCGCAATCGCTCGCTGCTTTTCGTCAGAAATACCATGCACCAATTAGAATATGTGATGAGAACGCCCCGCTAGGATTAAATTACAGTCGGGAGCAGGTTAGGTGTGCTGAACTTCTGAATAGTACGGCAGGTAATTTTATGATTGAAGCCCCGACGGGCTCCGGTAAGACGGCAATTGCCTCACTATTTATCGCTGCTCAATTAAAACCTGATGCGAAAATTATCATTGTGGCACCGACACGAATTCTTTGTGCTCAGTGGGAAGATCGTCTAAAAAACTTTATTAGCTTTGAGGATCTCAATTTTGAATGCTCGGTAACATCTCTTTCTGGCAAAGGTGTTGTTCCTGCGAATAAAAGAATAAAAGCTCTCACCAGCCCAGGTGCAGAAGTTATTTTGGTTACGCCTGAAAGCTTGGAGAGGGACTTAAAAAAAATCCCAGTTGATGAGTTTAGTAGAAAGTATCCTCTTGTTATTTTCGATGAAGGAGATGAGGCACGAAAAAATGATGCCATGAATGTGGTCTATCAAGAAATTCAGTGGCGGGGTTCGAGGCAAGTTCTGTTCTCGGCGGCTTTTGAAGATAAGTTACAAGAAGTTGTAAAAATGGCCCACGATAAACAGGCTATTTATTACCCTGTAAAAATCCCGCCGCAGCTTTACACCCGCGTAAATCGAGTAGTCTCGCTGAACGAATTTGTAGATCCTGAAAAAAAAGAAACTTTAACAAGCGCTAAAGAGATACTTCTCTCAGCACAAAGG
This sequence comes from uncultured Bdellovibrionales bacterium, assembly GCA_964633685.1. Classification (GTDB taxonomy): domain Bacteria; phylum Bdellovibrionota_C; class UBA2361; order UBA2361; family J135; genus JAWXBT01. The sequence goes on from CAZWGK010000061.1 coordinate 6,249, forward strand.
GAATACGCTGAGAAGATAGTTGCTGCGCTTAATAAAATAAAAACAGAGCATCCACTTGGTAAGCGTATTGATAAATTGTTGAAAGATGCCGAATCACGTGATTCCTGGATAGCTTATCAAAAGTGGACTAAGACTATTACCGAGATTCGAGGTGCCTTTAACATTGATGATGATACTAGATTGACAGATAAGAGCGCGGCAAAAGCTTTGAGTGCAGCCTATGCTATAAATCATATCGCGCACTTGTATAAAGCATTAATGGTGGGGGGCTCTTCTTCTTACCTCCACTTTGTTGCGTGTAATATAGCTGCAACTAGGTTTTTAGTTCCGAATTTAGGTGGTGGAGCGACTGGAGTTTCAACAGCTAAGTATAGAGATCAACTTTATCGACCCGCATTATTGCGAGAGTCTCCTGTTTTGAGAGCCTTTGTAAGCCTTGCAAACGGCGGGATTAAAGTCGATGAGCAGGGAAAACTAGTAAAATCGCGAGATGCATTAAATTTTTTAAAGTGGGCAGGTGCACCTAGCCTCACTGAAATAGCTCGAATGCACTACCAAGGTGATGAGCTTACAAAGATAGAGGCGTTCTTATCGACCGCAAAAACACGTAAACAAACTGCCCAGCATCTCTTGGAATTGGCTCATAAAGATCTCAGCGACCGAGGCACCCAGTGGGCTAATCATCCCAAAGAGGAGCTTCTGTTAAAAGATTTAAGGGAATACTTTAGAGTTCGAGGTAGTGAGGGAAAAGCACTAATTTACACCTACTACGCTGAGCATGCTTTTCATTTGAAGCGCTTATTAAATTCCACAAGCGAAGAGACAGGCATTCGCGCTGCGGCTATTACCGGTTCTCAACACCAATCAATTGGCGACAGAGATGAAGAGCTTACCGCCTATCGCAGCGGACAGGCCAATGTATTGATATTCACTGATGTAGCAAAAAAGGGGATTGATACTCCGGCTGAGAATCTCTTTATTTATAATCCACCATCCAATGGTAGAGACCTGCTTCAGCTAATTGGTAGAATCAGAAATCATAAAAATCATCACCCTAAGTACACTAATCCCCAAACCGGAGAGAGCATCTCGCTGGCAAAAGTTTGGGTATATAGAGTAGGTGTAGGCTCTGAACAATGGGGCCTCATGGCCGCCGATAACGGGCTCAAACAGATTAAGTCACGCAGTCAAGAGCGTGATGAGCCCGATGCAGATACCGAAGGAATTTGGATTTTTTAATTCCTTCCCTTATTAAAGCAAGCCAGCTAGATGGGCCTTTATCTCCGCTTCAGATAAAAGAGCAATATCTTTTTGTATTGTCTCCCCGAGTTTACGGCTTGCGTGGAGTCCTAGAGTGTCCTTCAGTTTGCCTAACGTCTTCGGTTCGGCAACAAGCGCCACTGATTTATAAAGGTTGTCCTGTGCCAAAATTTCAATGCGGTCTGACAGTTTTTTTATAAATTTATCGGATTCAATTTCAGACGGTGATTTTTTTTCGCTTACGGCAGATGATCCAACAAAGCTGCTGTGATTAACTTGAGTGAGGCTGCCAGGTAAAATCTCTTGGTCTTTCATCCGACCACTGGGATTGTCTAATGATTCGATGAGCAGTGGGGATGTTTTACTGCCAGAGGACTCAAATATCTTCGCTCCAGCCCTTTGAGCAACTACTACTAGTTTCTTTTGCATAATTTACCTTTTTTATTTTAATCAAAAATCTTTAAAATATTAAACGAAGTGTCCCTCTGAGCTGGAGTAAATCCTGCTCTTCTGATGTGTAAAATCAGATCTTCGGGGGTCATCATCGGTTGTTTTGCTGTGTGGCCACCGGCTTGGGATACTACATTTTCCTCTAACATAGTGCTTCCAAAATCGTTGCAACCCATGTGAAGGCCCACCGCCGCCACCTCGGGACCACACGATGGCCATGAGGCTTGCAGATTTTTAATATTATCCAGGAAAATTCGGGAGAGGGCAGTCCATCTTAGAAATTCAGTTGGGCCTGCTCCGAAGGAGTCGGCGTGCCTACTTCGACCCATGGATGTATTTTCATTATGTTGGAGCGGCCACGATATAAATGCATTAAAGCCCTCATGGTTGGTGGCGTTAGATGTGTCTTGTAGATCTCTGATCCTCTGAAGATGATTAAGGCGGTGCTCTATAGTCTCACCAAATCCGATTACCATAGTGGCAGTGGTGGTAAGATCAAGTGATTGAGCTACGCCCATAATTGAGAGCCAGTCTGCTGCTTTTATTTTTTTGGGACTAACACGACTCCTAATTTCATCATCTAGAATTTCAGCCCCCCCACCCGGTAGGCCTTTTAGACCACACTCTTTGAGCTGAGTTAGAACTTCTTCCGCTGATAAACCTGATACTTTCATCATCTGCTGAACTTCAGAGGGTGAAAATGCGTTGATTTCAATCGGATATGTTTTGGAAATCCAAGAAATCATATCAGTGTAGAAGTCGAACTTCAGGTCGTCGTTGTGCCCACCCTGAAGCAGAATGCGAGTGCCCCCAAAATTTAAAGTCTCTTCAATTTTTTTGCCAAGAATGCCTTTAGACAGGACATAGGCCTCGGGATGTTTCGAGCTATGGCGATAAAATCCGCAGAAAGAACAGTCTGAGTTGCAAACATTGGTGTAATTAATATTACGATCAATTAAGAAAGATACAATTTTATTAGGGTGTAATTTGTGTCGAATTAAATTGGCGCAATCGGCAAGTTCGCCCAAAGATGCCCGTTCCCAGAGAATTTTAGCCTCCTCTCTATTGATTCGGGCGCCATCTTTAATTTTATTTTTTACAAATTCCAAATTCGACATGATAACTAAGTCCTATTCGATATAACTCTATTAAAGTCTAAACCTTTGGGGTCTGATTTTCTGCCAGGGGGATGAGCCACCTGATAATGAGGGAGGATAAACTTAATAGGATGCCTCGAAGAGATTCTCGCTAATAAATTATTTAGTGCCTCTATCTGTTGGTCGGGGTAAAGGTCAAAGCCATCGTTTAAATTAACGAGTTCTATTCCTATCGAGAAGTCATTCACACCAGGACGACCATCTGGCATTATCGATTGTCCAGCATGCCAAGCCCGTAATTCCTCTGAGACATGCGAAACAATCGAGCCGTTGCGATCAATCGAATAGTGAGCAGAAACCTGACTGGCAACGTTCGAGAAAAGATCGATAACCTCTTTTAAGGTGTTACAAACTGTAGCGTGAATAATGACGGTATCAATCAAAATCCCGTCAGGCCTTCTGTTAAAGTTCGGGCTCGGATGATGGCTAATTGTTAATGTCGACTCGCTCATATAGAACTACTATATTAGAAACTTAAGCGCAGATCATCTTATTCGCAATCAGGGTAAATCCAAATATAATACTGACTTATGACAAACAGTGGGTTAACTAGAGAGCTATATCTTGGAATAGACCAGTGCGGAAGCTCAACAAAGGCTCTCTTACTAGATCAAAATGGTCAAGTACAGTGGCAGGATAGTCAGCAAATTAGGACTATCACTGAAGCCGATTTAGCAAAAAATAGTTGCGTACCCGAGAGCTTTATTTTCGAGCACGATGCGGTAGAGATAGTTGAGTCTGTAAAATCTTTGATAGACAAAGCCAAGGCTGTAGCGGGGCAAAAGATAAAAGGTTTGGGGTTATCTATTCAGAGGTCGGGAGTATTAGCCTGGAGAGCAGAGGCCAAGCAACTTGTGCCGTTGACCCATGTGAGAAGCTGGAGAGATGCACGTAATCAAGAGTTAATTGAGCAGTATCAACTGGAGGCTTCAGTAAATTGTTGTGGAGCAATCCTGCAGGAGGTTCAAAATATTGAGAGCGCACATGGCGGAGCGGTAAATTACTCTTCGCTGGAAGGACTTAAGGAAGTACTCTTTTGGAGCCCAATAAGCTCCGGCTCGCCCGATTGGATAACTGGATTGCCTCTAATTAATGAGGGAATTGTACCTGGCACTCTGCTTTATGCCCGAGCTCTACTAGATAATTTGGCGTTCTGGATCAATCAGAATTTAGTTTGTTTGACTGAATGTGGAATAATCAAAAATCAGAGTATTTATGCTTTGGGAGGAGGCTCTCAAAATAATTACTTAATGCAAGCACTATCTAATCTGAGCGGTTTTAAGATAATAAGGTTAAAAAGTTCCCAAGGTTCGGCTTTTGGTGCAGCGGCAGCAGCTTATGCATCAGTAAACGGAGCATTGCTGAATCTTAATGGAGCGGGTTTTGATGAGTTTTTACCTCGAGCAAGTGATATAAAATTTAAATGGGAAAGATGGAAAAAGATTTATCAATCCGTAAAGATAAGGAAGTCATGAAATTTTCAGATCAGTTAGGCATTAAATCGGACGAGGTGCGCGCTCTCTTTGATGGCGGGATTAAGGAGGTGTTGGTTTTGCATCATAATGATACCGACGGACTTAGTTCTGCAGCAATATTGGTTCGGGCTTTTGATAGAGAAAATATAAGAGTAAGAAGAATCTGTTTAGAGAAGCCGTATCCTGAGGTAGTGGGCGAACTTTTTAGGGACTCAGCGACAAGTGCAACCTTAATTTTGATAGTGGATTTTGGCTCAGGAATGTTGGCTGAGATAACTCAGTTAGCCAATAAGACTGGAAGACGAGTTGTAGTCTTAGATCATCACTCTATCAGAGGCGAGCCCTCTGCTTTGGTAAAAATTTATTCCCCTATGATCTCTAAGATGAGCGGAGAAGAGTGCTCTGCTAGTGGAGTTGCTTTCAATTTTGCCGTTGCCCTTAATGAATGGAACAGAGATCTAGCCCCCTTGGCTGTCCTAGGGGCACTAGGAGATGGCTTGCTGCGACAAGGTTGCTTATTTGGGGTGAATCAAGAGAATTTTGAGGAAGCCCTTAAAGGAAAGGGAATAGACCATGAGTTTTATTTTAAAGATGGAAATGGTCGATATAGTCACCAGGAGTTGGTCAGCTCAGTGGATGCCCTTGGTAGCATAGGATATTTTAGAGGAGGGCCCGACATTGCAGTAAAGGGCTTAGCTGATAATGATTTGTATGGAATGATTGAATTAGCTAAGCCATACCAGGCTGAATTCAAGGCGGCTTTTGAAGAGTGCAGTAGTAACATCAGCATCCAGCAGACCAAGCATATTACCTGGTTTAACCTTGAGGATAGGTTTGAAGATTTTGGAGTGAAGACGGTTGGTCTTTTTTGTCAGTATTTAAGGGATCAGGGTTTCGTGTCAGAGTCTAGATATATCTTAGGCTTTCAACCGATTCCTGCAATTTTACCTGGGCTTCCTATTTTGGCACCTAGGCAGGTAAAAATTTCGATGCGGGTCCCTAATAATTTAATAGTGGAGATTAAGAAGGGGTGCATGCCGAACTTACTTGATATCCTTCCAGAGGCAAGTAGAGCTCTGGGCGGATTTGTTGATGCCTGTCACCCGTTCGCAGCTTCTACGACTATTCCTATAGGGTCTGAGGATGAGCTTATAAAGTTATTGGAGAAAAAAATCTCTACCTTTAATAAGATAGTGAATTGAACGGAACATAGCTTGGCGGTAGGGTAGGAGTCTCAAATCTGTAGGACGACTCTACATGTTATTTTCATCGGAAGAATTCATCCTTATTTTTTTGCCAATCTGCTGGCTAGTTTATTTTGCCTTGAATCGATTTAGATTGACCAAGATGGCGCTTGGATGGCTAGTATTTGCTAGTCTAATTTTTTATGGATTCGATGAGCCAATTTATCTGGTTGTTATATTAGGTTCTTCGATTTTCAATTTTATTTTTGGAGCAAACCTCGCAAAAAACTCGGGGCGAGCAACTGTATTCGAGCGCAAGGCGACCCTCTACGTAGGTATAGCGATAAATTTAATTCTTTTAGGTTATTTTAAGTACACCGATTTCTTAATTCAGAACTTTAATTATTTATTCGATGCTAGTTTTGCACAGCAACATATTGCTCTGCCCTTAGGGATTAGTTTTTTTACTTTTCAACAGATTGCATATTTAGTTGATAGCTATCGAGGCGAGACTTCTGAATATAATTTCGTAAATTATCTACTCTTTGTCACATTTTTCCCGCAACTAATTGCTGGGCCTATTGTTCATCACAAGGAGATTCTGCATCAATTAACCTCTGTAAGAACAAAAGCCATTAGTTATGCGAATATTGAAAGAGGACTATTTATATTTGGAATAGGATTATTTAAGAAGCTAATATTGGCTGATACCTTTGCAATTTGGGTAACTGAAGGTTTTGATAATGAGATTGCACTTGATTTTGTCTCTGCTTGGGTTACATCTCTCTCTTATACTTTTCAGCTGTATTTCGATTTTAGCGGATATTGCGATATGGCTAT
>CAZWGK010000062.1:0-1436 GCA_964633685.1 uncultured Bdellovibrionales bacterium
AAGTGGGACCAGCCATCTTCGCCAAGGATCATCTCTTCGTCTGTAAGGAGACACGAATCAAGCATCGCTGTAAGATCTTCTTTATCCATATCGATGCCGATTAATACTAACTCCTGGCGCTTGTCGCCCCAAGTTGCATCCCAATCTGCACCAGAGGTGGCATCTTGAGCATCTTCGGGCCATTCGCTCTTTGGAGTCGCAGCCAGCCAATATCCCCCTGGCTCTGTGCGGCATGCTCCGCCAGCCTGAGACCAAATGCCGGCCATATTTGAGCGTGAGGCTAGCCAGAAAAATCCCTTAGATCGCACAACTCCTGGCCACTCATTCTGGATTGCGTCGTAAAATCTTTCTGGGTGAAAAGGCCTTCTCGCTCGGTAAACAAAGCTCGAAATCCCATACTCTTCTGTCTCTGGAGTGTGCTCACCTGCTAATTCTTTTGCCCAGCCTGCAGCCTGAGATGCCTTTTCAAAATCAAATCGATTTGTATTTAATACCTCTTTAAGGTCGACTTTACTGAATCTTGTCTCAACAATTTTTGCTTCTGGATTCAATTTTTTTATCAGATCTCGAAGAGTGCCGAGCTCTCTATCAGCAATTAGATCTAATTTGTTGAGCACAATCGTGTCTGCGAACTCTACTTGGTCAATTAATAGGTCGACCACAGTCCGATCATCTCCCTCTGAGGCTGTGAGTCCCAAAGATTCTAGGTCCTCTTGAGATTCAAGCTGTTTCATAAAATTGAAAGCATCCACGACTGTTACCATCGTATCAAGTTGGGCTACATCAGACAGGCTTTTGCCGTTCTCATCAGCAAAGGCAAAGGTCTCAGCTACAGGCATAGGCTCGCCGATACCCGTGGATTCTATCACTAAATAATCGAACCTATTCTCTGCGGCGAGTGCGGCCACCTGATTCATAAGATCTTCGCGGAGTGTGCAGCAGATACAACCATTTGATAACTCGACTAGCTTCTCTGTGGTTCTATCTAAGCGAGTATCTCCCTGCGATACTAATTGAGAATCAATATTTACCTCACTCATGTCATTAACAATCAGCGCCACTTTTAACCCGGCGCGATTATTTAGTATGTGATTGAGTAGGGTAGTTTTTCCTGCGCCTAAAAATCCAGAAAGTACTGTTACTGGTAATTTTTTCATTTTCATATCTCTGCTGATCTTTAACGACACTCTTTGCACACACCAAAGAATTCTAAAACATGGTGGGTAACTGTAAACTTATTCTTCTTAGCGATATTCGAAGTGATAGACTGCAGATCTTCTAGTAGCGGAAGACACTCGACGTTTTTACACTCTGTGCAGACCAAGTGAGAGTGGTCTTGAGTGTCTTTAATCAATTCGTAACGCAACTGACCGTCTAGCAAATTCACATCTCTTATGAGTTTGGCTTTGGTAAGAGATTCAATTTCCCGATAAACG
>CAZWGK010000062.1:1446-12551 GCA_964633685.1 uncultured Bdellovibrionales bacterium
AGAGAGGTTTGCGCGCTGCAGTAAAGATGCCGACGATAAGCTTTCTAGCCTCAGTTATGCGGTGGCCAGCGCTCTTTAACTGATAGAGGATATCACTACTATTTTCACCCATAGTCGAACAAATATAATCAAAGATTTCGGTTTATGCAACTAGGTTGCAATAAGCGCGTTCGTCGGGTAGAAATAAATATCGCCTCTTATAGGAGCCTGTCATGTCTAAAAATAACTTAATATTCGTATTGTTAATTGCCTCCCTGAGTAGTGGTGCTTCTGCTGAGCGCAGAGAGCATCATGCCCATGAGCATGGCCATGGAGAGATGATGATTGTGCTCGACAATAAATTTTTAAACATTGAACTGGAGCTACCAGGAATAGATACGGTGGGATTTGAAAATGCTCCAAAGTCAGAAGATGATAAAAAGAGAGTCAATGAGGCATTAGCTATTATCAACTCGGATAAACTATTTTCTTTTATTCCTGAAGGTTCATGTTGGACTAAGGGCGAGATTAAAGTTGAATCTTCTCTAATTACTGGGAGTGCTCATCAACATGAAGAACAGGTAGAAAATGATCTCCATGAGAAACATGATGAGCATGCTGCCTTCAGAGCCGAATATGGTTTTACATGTAAAGTGGTAGATGCCTTAAAATTTGAAGGATTCGCTAAATTTCCATCGTTGAAAGAGCTTGCCGTAAGTCTTGTTATAGATAATGCTCAAAGTAAGTTCGAGTTGTCGCCAGAAAAGACAACTGCCTATTTTAGAGTGAAAAATTAAGTGTCTCAGATAGAGGTAAAAGATCTTTTATTCAGTTGGCCCGATTCCTCAAGGCCAACCATTGATATTGCTGAATGGAGTATTAATTCCGAGACTATTTTTCTTTTTGGACCAAGCGGTTCAGGTAAAAGCACGTTAATTGGATTATTAGCGGGTGTTCTTGCTCCTTCTTCGGGAGAGATCAAAATTAACAATCAAAGGTTAGACTTGCTTTCGCCATCGGCACGGGATCGTTTTAGAGCTGACAATATAGGTTTAGTCTTTCAGCAATTTAATTTAATCCCGTATCTATCTGTTGAGCAGAATATTTTATTACCACTTCAGTTTTCTTCCAAAAGAGCCAACGCTCTTGGCTCATCAAGAGAACAGAAAACAGTAGCTTTAAAACTACTAGAGGAACTGGGGCTCGAGCGTGATTGCGGTAGTAGACCAGCCAGAGAGCTTAGCGTCGGGCAACAACAGCGAGTCGCCATAGCACGAGCCCTGATTGGAGCTCCCAGTCTAATCATCGCTGATGAGCCGACCTCGGCGTTAGACGCTGATACCAGAGATGCTTTTATGAATCTCCTTTTTCGAGAAGTTCAGAAGATTAATGCCACTCTGATTTTTGTTAGTCATGATCGTTCTCTTGCCAAAGGTTTTAAGAGGGAGATATCTATTGATACTTTGACTAGATCTGGAGCTATGACTTCTGCAGTAGCAAATTTCCCAACGTCCTTGGGAGCCAGCAGATGAGTATATTTTCGCTCACAATCAAAAGCATACTGAATCGTCGGGCAACAGCCGGACTCTGTGCTTTGTGTATTTCGATGAGCGTGGCTCTGTTGCTTCTGATCTCATTTGTAAGACAAGGCGCTCGGGAAAGTTTTTTTGGAACCGTTTCGAATGTTGATCTATTAGTCGGAGCGCGGACTGGCGGGGTGAATTTACTTCTTTACTCAGTGTTTCGAATAGGAGCAGCTACCAATAATATTTCGTGGGAATCGTATCAATCAGTTTCTTCGAATCCAGAAGTGGCTTGGACAATTCCGATATCCCTCGGAGATTCCCACCGCGGATTTAGAGTTGTTGGCACAAACGAAAGTTATTTTACTCAGTTAAGATTTCGCAATAAAAACTCTCTCGCATTTCAAGTAGGACGCCCATTTAAGGATGTATTTGAAGTGGTTCTCGGAGCTGACGTAGCAACCGCCCTCAAATATAAAATAGGGGATCCCTTGGTCTTGACTCATGGAATCAGCACCGGTGGTTTTGGAGATCACGGCGATAAGCCTTTTAGCGTCGTGGGCATTTTAGAAAAGACTGGGACCTCGGTAGATCGTTCTCTTCATGTGCCGTTGGAAGGTATAACGGCTGTTCACGTAGATTGGAAAACAGGAGCACCACCACGAGAGGACGAGGCTGTTTCTGCCGAGAATGTGATAAAAATGAAGCTCACCCCTGATTCTATTACGGCTGTATTGGTGGGCCTGAATAGTAAGATCGGTATATTTAAAATGCAGCGTGCGATAAATGATTATCAACAAGAGGCATTGATGGCGGTGCTTCCAGGTATCGCCATGACTGAGCTTTGGCAGATGGTCTCGACAGTAGAGTCAGCCCTGGTGGCCGTAACTTGGTTAGTTATTCTAACAAGCCTCGTTGCTCTAACTGCCACCATGTTATCAACCTTGAATGAACGACGGCGTGAAATCGCCGTTCTTCGCTCTGTAGGAGCCTCTGTGTGGCAGGTATTCGGGTTGCTGTTATCGGAGGCAGTTATTTTGACTCTGGTTGGGGTATCGCTGGGAATAGGGCTTTCTTATTTCGGGGTTATTTTGGCCCAACCGCTGGTCGAGAGTCGATTTGGAATATCTCTGCCGTTGAATCCACCAAGTTTTAATGAGGTAAAATATCTCTTGGCTGTGATGGGAGCGGGGGTTTGTGCGGGAATCTTGCCGGCCTATGCGGCATACAAGAGGTCCCTGTCTGATGGACTTAGTGTTAGATTATGATAAACTTCTCAGCATGCCCCGTAAAATTAAATATTTAGTCATAATTCTTTTTTTAGCAGGCTCGATTAAGGGAGCTCATTACGCATATAAGGGCGGGTTTTGGAACTCAGACCGAGGAAACGCGCAATCTACCCAACTCTCCATTCCGGCTCAGATGGATCTTCCTATTGGGGAAGGCTCCTCGGTTGAATGGGAGACCGAGCCTATGCCGATGGCGAAAGCAAAAAAAGAAGAGCCTAGGGAGAAGCCCAAGGATGTAACCGACGGCGGCAAATACACAAAAGCAGGGTGGAAAGATCTGGCCTCGCTTAATCCTAATACTGGTAAGGTTAGTAATCCCAAATTTGCTGAGGCTCTAAAAAAACCCATTATGGTGCCAGGATTTATAGTGCCTCTAGTTGACGGGGGTGACAGGCTTGGTGAATTTTTATTGGTTCCTGAGCCAATGATGTGTATCCACGTTCCAGCTCCTCCACCAGAATATATAGTCACAGTTCGCATGAAGAACCCTACAGAGTATCCAGAGGACTTTTCTCCATGGTCTCCTTATTGGATTAAAGGTCGATTAAAGATATCCAAAGTGAAGAGTGAGCTGGCTGAATCTGCCTACGAGATGATTGCAGATGAAATAGAGCGATTTGAGGAGGGTGAGGAGTAGGGGGCCTCTAGTTTGAATACAACACCTCGTCATTAATAGAACCATGTTTGCTCTTCTAACCGCCTAAAATCTTTAATATTGCTACTTTTCTTAGTGATATCATTATCGTATGATTTTCTTGTAACTTTGTTGTGTGTTTTGGCATCGTTATACATGTAGGTAGGGAGTTAGGTAATTCCCAAATGTTTTACATTAATATCGATTCGTCGAGGTAACTGTGAATAAATCAGAATTAATCGAGCAGTTGGCACTAAAAACAGGCGTGAGCTTGCATCAGTCCGAAGAGATCGTGACTCTCGTGATCAATAAGATGAGAGAGACTATGGCTCATGGTGGCCGCATTGAGATTCGTGGTTTTGGATCCTTCGTAGTTAAGAGTTACGAAGCTTACCAAGGACGCAATCCTAAGACTGGAGAGGCTATCTCCGTTCCACCTAAAAAGTTGCCGTTCTTTAAGGTCGGAAAAGAGCTTAAAGAGCGAATAGATAACATCCCTGGTGAGGGTGCTTAATATTCTGTTCTGTAGTTTGTAAGAGAGGTGCCCTTTGCAAGGAATTGATTGGCTTTCAGAGTTAGAGCGAGCTGTCGAGAAAGGACAGCAAATTCTTGCTTGTCGTGATGTAGCGGAGAAGAATTGGGTTATTGGTCGCCCGATTGACGATTTGCGAGGTCTTGCTCGCCGAGTTGCCGATGCAAAAAAAATAGATGTTAGCATCGTTCAGTTGCTCCCCAAATCAGAGGCATTATTGGGAGAGTTCTATTTGGTGCCGACCAAAATAATCGACTCTGCCGACAAGAGAGGAAATCCTCAGATATCCTGGTCTCTTGTAGACTCAAAAGAGGCGGCTGAGATGATGAGGGATGTAAAATTTGGTCCATCCCCCTATTTCGGAATGCAGACAATTGAGGTAATAAAACCTAACACGCCAGCAGTGGGTCGTTAGTTTTTATTAAATGTGAGAATCGTATGTCGTCCGTTCCATTTCAGGTAGAAATAGATTCAGTAGTCTCCTCTCGGTATCCTGGACATGAGCGCCCTTTGAATTGGGATGAGAGGGTAGATGGCGTTGATGTTGTTAAAACTAAAGATCAAAAGACACTGAGATTATTGAGCGATGGCGGTCAGTCTCCGCCTCAACCTGGTTGGAAGATTCTCGTATCTTCTGGTGATGAGGCCAAGGGTTACAAGTGGACCCTTTACGGTATGCCAGCAAAGAATTAGTTATAAAATTTTATTTTTCTAGCGGTTCTACGAATCCGATGCTGCTCAATGTTCTGAGTGCGAAACGGTCGTGACCAGATTTTGTCATTATCTGTAAACCAATAGGAAGTCCTTGGTCGTTAAATCCTATCGGGAAGGAGACGGCAACCATATCGAGCACATTAGCTACTCGAGCAAAATGGAATAGGTGATGTAGTGGTAGCTTCTGGCCGTTAACCTCGCCTTCAGTGGCTCCATTTTTCAAGCACGATACTGCTGCGACTGGAGATAGAACGATATCAACTGATTGAAAAAGTTCTTCCGCTTGACGCTTTAGGTCTTCCCACGCATAGAGGTGGGTTAGTAAGGATTCTACACTTAGCGGCGGTAGTAGTGTTGAGATATCAGATCTTAGCTTTTTAATTGTGGCGCTCTCTTTTGACGGATCGATAGTGATTTTCTTTGAGGCTCTAACTAGATCTTCTTGCAGTGTTCCCGCTTGTCCGCCAAGTGTAAAGAATACTGGAATGCTCTCTTGGAATAGATTGTTAGGATAAGACACTTCCTCCCATCCTATATTTTTAAATCGTTGAGCCGCTGTTTGGAGCCCCTTTTCAATTTCAGGATTGCAGCCTACCCCGCCTATCTCTTTTAAAACCATAAAAGTCTTTTTGCTCTGACCTCGGGGTGAGAGGGGCGATGGACGGAGCACTGACTCTCTCGTCATCAAGTCAAATAGGAGTTCTAGATCTTCAAGTGAGCGTGTTAATGGTCCAGAGGACCCCATGGTTTTAAAAAATGAGTTTGTAATAAAAGGAGAAGAAGACCTCTTAATGAGTCTTCTGGTCGGAAGTATAGAGTAAAGGCCGCAAAAAGAAGCTGGAACTCTCAGTGAGCCGCCACTATCGCCGCCAATTCCGAAATCGGTCATTTTGGCTGCGACGGCGGCAGCATCGCCACCAGTAGAGCCGCCAGACGTATACTCTGGATTCCATGGATTCACTGTTCTGCCAAAAATATCATTCTCGCAGAAGTTACTCTTGCCGTATTCTGGCATGTTGCCTTTCCCTATTAATAGGGCTCCCTCTCCGAGAATGCTCTCTATGACTGGGTCGGTAATTTTTGCTGATTGAATTGCAGTTTGCGCTGAGCCTTCAGAAGCAGGTAGCCCCGCAATTTGATAGTTATCTTTAGCTGAGAAAATTAGTCCGTGAAGCCGCCCTTGGTCTGGCTTGGGGATGGTGTCAATTATCCCAGCTTTTTTAGTTACGGTTTCTTTAGCGACATAGGAGAGGGCTTTTATCTTTGGGTTTAGCTCCTCTACTAAATTAAGTTTTTCGGCAAGATTTGCTGAGGCTGTAAGTTTGCCCTCCCGCATGGCTTCTAGTTTTTGGCGTAACGATTTCATTATTTTATTATTTATTTGGGTATATTTGAATCACTGGTTGTTCACAAAAGAGGTGTTTTCCCTCTGATTTATTATCAATTCTCTTATCTAGAGAAATATCACAAACATATGTGCGTCCCAAGATGTCTTTTAAAGAGTCAGGAATTATTAGAGGAAGGCCTAAAAATAATGTTGCTGAGGCATATAAGAGAGGTTCAACCTTTGTAATCTCTGGAATAGCAGGGAACACGCTTAAGATCGGAATGGCGTTGTCATTAAGCGATGTCCAGAGTTTCTTATTATCCTGAATTATTTTTGAGCTACTATCGATAATACCCGCTAATACAGTGTGATACTCAGTCATATCAATGTCATCTGACATCTCTATGATTTTTGTTCCACTGGCGTTTAATAAATCTAACTCAGATTTAAAATTGGATGAGACGGGTTCATTTAATGTTAACCCCACCACCTCGGCACCTGAATTTGCGAGATGACGCAGCGTGGCCGCTGCGACCCAGCCAGCCAAAGAGTCAGTGAGTAGCCCCGCGATTCGACCATTTAAGGCCGAGGCTCCAATCGCATGCCTAGTCACCATCGCCATGTTTATTGCACCAGCCTCTATCACGCGTGTCGTGCGGCGGTGGTCCGAGGCAAAATCCATCAGGGCGTGCCAGTCAAGGCAAGGCAATACCTCACCCTTACTAGTGTTAAATTTTAATATTTGATGCTCCCCAGCCACAAAAGCTCAATAACTTGCTTTAATTACGCGTTGTGTATTTAAATGTCGGTAAAATATTAATAGAGCTAAATAAAAATTAACCAAGAAATTTTAAGGAGTTATATGAAAAAAGACCCAGTTATTGCGGTCGTTGGCGCTACCGGGTTGGTCGGACGTGAGATGATAGACGTCCTAATTCAAAGAAGTTTTCCTTTCTCTGAGATAAAAGCCTTTGCCTCCGATTCATCCGCGGGTGAGCTTATTGATATTATGGGTGATGAGATTGAGGTGTCTACGCTTTCATCTGATTCTTTTGAAGGAGTGGATATCGCCCTTTTTGCGACTGACTCGGTAATCTCTCAGGAGTACGTGCCTCAAGCCACAGCTGCTGGAGCAGTTTCGATAGATAATTCATCTCAGTTCCGAATGGATAAAGATGTTCCGCTTATTGTTCCAGAGATCAATGGCCATCTTGTCGCTCCAAATACTAAAGTAATTGCAAATCCAAACTGCTCTACAATCCAACTCTGTATGGTTTTGAATGTGATATCTAAGGCGGTGGGGATTGAGCGAGTAGTCGTATCGACATATCAATCTGTATCGGGAGCAGGCAAGCGTGCGCTTGATGAATTATGGGAGCAGAGTCTGGCGATATTCAATCAATCAGAGTTGCCTCAGGATCAATTTCCAGCCCAGATAGCTTTTAATTGTATCCCTCAAATAGATGTGCTCTTGAACTCTGGTTATTCAAAGGAAGAGATGAAGATTGTTAATGAGTCGAGGAAAATTTTAAATCTTCCGTCTCTCCGCATAACTGCAACTACAGTGAGAGTACCAGTATTTCACAGCCATGCCGAAAGCGTAAACGTGGAGATGAAGGGAGAGTTGAGTCCTGAGCAGTTTTTGAAATTAGCTGAAAAGGCCCCTGGCCTAGAGGTTTTCCCAGCCCATGATGTCTATCCTATGCAAATTGGGGCCGCAGGGGGTGACTCGGTCCAGGTGGGGCGGGTGCGGAAAGATGAGTCTGTCAAGCACGGTCTAGATCTTTGGATTGTGAGCGATAATCTCCGTAAGGGAGCCGCCCTCAACGCAGTCCAGATAGCTGAGCTATTTGTGCCAAAATCAAAGGATTAGGGGAGCATTCGTTGCCAAATATTAAGTTGATCATAGAGTACGATGGGTCCAAGTTCCATGGTTGGCAGCAGCAACCTGGCCTTCGAACTATTCAGTCTGAGATGCAACGTGTTTTAGAGGTGGTTCTAAGAGAGAAGATTGCTCATGTTCAAGCCAGTGGGCGAACTGACGAAGGGGTTCATGCCAAGCGACAGGTCTGTAACTTTCGATGCGAATCCATGCCGGACTTAGTTACGCTTAGACGCTCAATTAGTAGCATTCTTAAAAATGAAGTGGCAGTCCATGAAGCCGAGGTAGTGGGGGATCGGTTTCACTCTCTTAAGGATGCAGTTGCAAAGACCTATCGTTATACCATTTACAACCACGATGTTCCTCCAGTCCTTGATAATGGCAGAGTTTGGTTAGTCCACCGAAATTTAAATATTCAATTGATGAAGGTCTCGGCCCAAGCTCTAGTCGGCTCGCACGATTTTAAGAGTTTTCAGGGTGCAAAGTGTGGAGCTCCGGATACAGTTAAAGAGATTTTTGAGAGTCGCATCGAAGTAAAAAATCACTATGTTATTTTTACAGTAACGGGCTCGGGCTTTCTGAAACATATGGTCAGAAATATCGTTGGCACCATGGTAGACCTCTCTAGTGGCGAAGGTCGATTGATGCCCATGGCTGAGATAATTGCCGCAAAAAGTCGGGCTGCTGCAGGTATGACGGCTCCGTCTTGGGGACTCTGCTTGGAGAGAGTTTGGTATGATACCCCGCAGGTGCCTTACCCTGAGTGAGTATTTATTTCTTCTTTTCGTGAAGGTTGGCTTCGATTACGAATCGTCCAGCATCAGTTTCAAAAGGAATAGTGATTGTTGGTCCCTCTGAGATCTGATGGATTTCAATATTGTGACCTGAAATTGTTACTGGGGTCGCCATATCAAAAGAAATGCCGAGTTCGTCTAGCTTTTGTTTGGCGCCACCGCAGATCATGTTGGTCAGTTCACCAACACAATCAATAACGTCTTTATTAAGCTCGGTGAAATTTTCGCTCAACATGCGGTTGGTTATGGTGATAATAGTCTTGCCATCAAAGCTAACCAACATACATCCTTTGACATTAGAGCTCGCCATCCCGATGATACCTGTTACAGCTCCCCAGGTGGTTTTTCCCTTTTTAACCTCAGGCTTGCCGGGATTTACTTTGGTTGCGGCCATAGTTTCGATTACGTTCTTGGTCGCTAGTAGGAAGGGATTAATAAAATCAGCTTTCACAGGTCTCTCTTTTTTATTTAATATCTCTTAATCCTATAAGTCGACTTATTAAGAGAATACCTTAAATGAATGACACGGTTTTATTTAATCCACCCAATAAATTACCCAACTTGTATAGGTTAACCATAAGGCTAAGGAAGGTATCTGAAAACCCCTTGAATCCTTGAGTGGCCCCAATCAGCACTAAGGCGACGACAAGGGCATTCATAAGAATTATATAGAGTTTGGCAATTTTGACCCCTCCTCTAATTGTAGAAAGGTCGGATTGATGAGGCCCCATATCCTTTAGTCCCATATATAGGTCCAATCCTAGGGCAAAACCTACAATAAGATTAAAGTATACAAGGTCTCCCTTTATCGGTGCGAGAATCCAGATAGGAATCGATATAATCGGAAACCAGTAGGGCGCCAGCGATATGAAAGCATTTAGATGGGCTGTGTGTTTGTAGTAAGTATATTCAAACGAGCCTGTTTCAGGCCCTACCTTCATCTTTTTCCATTTATTCCCAGCTATAGATGAAACAACAGCGTGTTTAACTTCATGCAGAAATACATAAAGTCGTCCTTTAGAGACAGGTTTAGCTAAGATAAGACCCAGCATGCAGCCGCCTGTAAGCCAGGCCAGGGCGTCTGTATTAATAGAAAATACTCTCGGAATAATTACATAGTAAATTCCAGAGACGAGCAAAGTAAGAGCCGGGATCGAGATTAGAAAAGCGAACCCGCCCACTTTTTTTGAAGGTTTATCTTCAGACTCTCTCCGTCTTTTTATTTTCATAGGGTGATGGTACCGCCACCGATGCGGGTGTGGAAGTGATTATTTTTTGCCTGAATTATCGGGAGTCCCTACGATTGCCTTTGCAATTTGCAAACTCTGAATTTTGTAAGAGCCAGTGTTAACTCGTTGCCTGATTTTTTTTATCTTATCCTCTTTGCTCTTTGATAAGTCTTTTATGATCGCCGCTGTGACGTCGTTAAGGTCTTTCATATTCCTACTCTTCTCGCTCGCTTGTTGATCTCCATATCACCTGTGCGGCCCTGCTTGGCTCTATATTGGTAATCGGAAGATAGAAATGAATCTGTACAGTGTGGCTCTGTATAAAGTTTTTTTAATTAAAAATGAGGGAAGTTATTACAAGCAAAATACTCAGTTCTGCAAAAAAATCAGAAAAAATCCCGACGTTTTCTTAGGAAAAATAACGAGAAATAACTCTTGCCTGCGCTTTTGCGTTAACCCAATGCTTGTAGAGCAGGGAGAGGTTTACCCTCAAGGATATATAGAAAAGCACCGCCACCAGTCGAAATGTAGCTAAATTTGTGGGCCATCTCCATGGTATGAATGGCTGCATCGGTATCGCCGCCCCCTACCAGGGTAAGTCCATGTGATCCACCTAATGCTTCGATTAAACTATGGGTTCCGTTGGCATAATCCTCGTGTTCGAATGCACCCATGGGTCCATTCCAGATGATAGTTTCAGCACTTTGGATAGCTTCTTTAAATAAAAGAGAGGTCGCTGGGCCGATGTCCAAAGCCATCATATCTGCAGGCATCTCTTGTGCGGGAACAGCACGCGCAACTCCCTTGGTGGCCAAAGATGGTCCAACCATAAAATCAACTGGGAGATAGAGTTTGCAATCTCTTCTGGCCAGAGTTGCCATGAGCTTTATCACTTGAGGGAATAGCTCTCTTTCTACCAGAGATTTTCCTAGTTGAAGCCCCTGGGCTGCTAGGAACGTATTTGCCATCGCCCCGCCAATAATAACTTTATCTGCTTTATCTGCGATATTTATAAGGGCAGCTAATTTTGTCGACGTTTTTGCACCCCCTAGGATGACGCAGAGTGGTCTCTTTGGATTCTTGAGAGCTTTGTCCGAGAACTCTAACTCCTTTTGCATCAAGAGGCCGGCGCACTTTTCTTTGAAGAGTTTGGCTACTCCCACCATAGAGGCATGAGCTCTATGAGCTGTTCCAAACGCGTC